>JBOHCO010001567.1:0-1911 GCA_050698895.1 Streptosporangiaceae bacterium | reverse complement strand
GGGCCGGGCCGTCCGGCGGCCCACCGGGGTCCGGCGGGGCAGCGCGGGATAGCCAGTCAGCCTCGGAATGTTCCGCGGTCAACCCCGGCTCCCCTCGCAAGCGGACGAGTGAACTGCCTAATTCCAGTCGGATAAGTCTCTTATCACTGCTCGGTGTTCCGCCGGGCGCGGGCCGCGATGAGCCGGCCCAGGATGATGATCACCAGCACGAACGCCAGCAGCAGCAGGGCCGCGTCGTAGGCCAGGTAGTTGGCCGCCGGGTTGGGCTGGACGTTGGGCGAGAAGGTGAAGACGAAGTAGGTCAGGAACCCGACTGGGTTGTCGGTGAGATGAGTCGACGGGTTGCCGCCGCCGGCGCCCGCGGTGAGCAGCAGCGGCGCGGTCTCGCCCACGCTGATCGCGGTGGCCAGCAGGAAGCCCGTGACCATCCCCGGCAGCGCCGTCTTGAGCACGATGCGGCGCAGCGCCCACGGCGCCGGGATGCCGAGCGCCTCGGCGCCCTCCCGGTAGCTGACCGGCACCTGGGCCAGCGAGGTCTCGGTGGCCCTGGTGATGTACGGGATGGTCAGCACGGACATCACGACGATCGCGGGCAGCAGGCCGAACTTCCAGCCCAGGCCGACCACCAGGGCCACGTAGCCGACGTAGCCCAGCACGATCGACGGGACGCCGGCCAGCACCTCGTACCCGCCGCGCAGGATCTCCCGGTACCGCCCGCGCCGGGCGTACTCGCTGAGGTACACGCCGGTCAGGACGCTGATGAACCCGCCGATGACGACCGCGGCGAGGGTGATCACGATGGTGCCCAGGATGCCCTGGGACAGGCCGCCCACGTCCTTCCCGCTGGCCCCGATGGTCTTGGTGGTCAGCACGCTCCATTGCCAGTGCGGCACCGCCCGCACCACCACGCCCACGGCCAGCCAGACCGCCGGAGCGATCACCAGCAGCAGCGCGAGGATGCACAGGGCCCAGAAGATGCGGTTGCCAACCCGGCGGCGTACCGGGATGGCCGGCCAGGCCCCGGCGCCGGGGCCGGCGCCCGGCGCGGTCGTGCGGGCCGATGATGCGCTGCTCATCGGATCTCCTCCTACAGCCCGGGGCCGATGGGCAGGGCGGCGCCGCTGGTCCGGCGGACGAGCATCCGGGCCGCGATGTTGACGGCCAGGGTGATGATCACCAGTACCAGCGCCAGCTCGGCCAGCGCGCGCACGGTGAAGTGGGAACCGTCCCCGAAGGCACTGTCCAGGCTGTTCACCAGCGTGGCCGCGATCGTGGTCATGGTGCCGTAGATATCGCTGGGCAGCGCGGCGGTGTTGTTACCGCTGACCATGGCCACCGCGATGGTCTCGCCGAGCGCCCGGCCGATGCCCAGCACGATCGCGCCGATCAGGCCGGTCCTGATCCAGGGCAGGGTGACCCGCATGGCGCACTGCGCGTCCGACATGCCGAGGGCCACCGCGCCCTCGCGGGGCAGGATCGGCACCTGCCGGATCAGGTCACGGGCGGTGGAGGCCACGATCGGGATGATCATGATGGCCAGGATCAGGCCGGAGGTCAGCATGCTCTGGCCCAGGCCGTTGATGGGGCCCTTGAAGTAGTTCAGCACCGGGACGTCGGGCAGGTTGCGCGAGACGAACGGCACGATGTCGCGGGCCAGGAACGGGCCGAAGGTGACCACGCCCCACAGCCCGATGACCACGCTGGGGATGCCGGCTAGCAGTTCCAGGAACACGCCGACGCCGCCGGCCAGCCGCTTGGGCAGCCGCTCGACGATGGCCAGCGCCGCCCCGATCGACAGCGGGACCCCGATGATCACCGCGATGAGCGTGGTGATCAGGGTGCCGATGATCGAGGAGAAGAAGCCGAAGCTGGCCCCGGCCTGGTGGGCGACACCGCCGGTGTGCACGATGA
>JBOHCO010001566.1:0-2783 GCA_050698895.1 Streptosporangiaceae bacterium | reverse complement strand
TTGTGCCAGGCGCAGGTCAGCACGCCGTCCTTGACGTCGCCCCGGACCAGCGCGTAGCCCTGGTGCGGGCAGCGGTTGTCGCTCGCGAACACCCCGCTGGGCGTCCGGAACAGCGCGATGCGCTTGTCCAGGTAGGCGAACGACCGGGCCCCGCCGACCCGGATGTCGTCCACCGCCGAGGCCCGGACCCAGTTACTCGCTAGCTCGCTCACGGCCGCCTCCTGCGCTTGGTGCCAGTGAGGCTGAAGCTATTTCTTCAAGCGCACTTGAAGTCAATAGCTCCATAACAGAGGTGGCGGCCCGGAAACCCATTGGCTGCTGGCGGTCCGCTGGGCTAGAACAAGTACCGTGATTCCCGCCATCGCCGGCCCGACCGCGCTGCCGCCCGGCTACCCGCACCCGCACGCCTCGGAGCAGGCCCGCCGCATCGCCGAGGACGGCATGATCCTGCGCGTCCAGGTCGGCTCGGGCCTGCACGGCACCTCGGTCAGCGGCCAGGACGACCGCGACGAGATGGGCCTGTGCCTGGAGCCCGCCGCGTTCGTGACCGGCCTGGCCCGTTTCGAGCAATACGAACGGCACACCGCCTGGGACCGCCCCGGCGGCCTGGCCAACCGGTCCGGGGCCGGCGACCTGGACGTCATCATCTACTCCGCGCGCAAGTGGGCGCGGCTGGCGCTGGCCGGGAACCCGACCGTCCTGCTCCTCCTGTTCGTCCCCGACCAGGAGGTGGTGTTCCGCGACGAGGCCGGGTCCGAGCTGGCGGGCAACGCGCACCGGTTCGTGTCCCGGCTGGCCGCTGACCGGTTCCTGGGCTACCTGCGCGGGCAGCGGGCGGCCATGGTCGGGGCCGCCGGAGCGCACACCAACCGGCCCGAGCTGGTGGCGAGGCACGGCTACGACACCAAGTACGCCATGCACGCGTTGCGGCTCGGGCTCCAGGGCATCGAGCTTCTGACCACCGGGCGGATCACGCTGCCCGTGCCGCGGCCCGACCTCCACTACCTGCGCGCGATGCGGCGCGGCGAGGTCCCCCTGGCCGAGGTCGTCGCCGCCGTGACTGCGGCCGAGGTCCGGCTGGCCGCGCTGCGTGACGCTGCCGCGGTCCCGGCCCAGCCCGACCGGCGCTGGGTGGACGACTGGCTGCACCGCAGCCATCAGGAATTCTGGTCCCGTGGTGGTGCTGGTGGGACGTTATTTTACTGAAGTGAACGGATCTGGCCCTATTGTCGGATCGTTCTGGGGTCGCTATGATCCGGGCAGCGCCATGAGCAATCTCTTACCTTCCGGACGGAACTCGCACTAGGTCCAGCAGTGCGGGCGATCCGTCGCGTGCTGCTCTCTGGTGCTGGAAAGGCGCATGACTGGCTTTGCTTTTCCGGAGGCGCGGAGCTCTCCCATGGCGGCCGCAGGGGCCGATTGGGGAGGAACACCCTTATGAAAGGCATACGCTACAAGATCGTCCTGCTACTGTCGCTGCTATCCCTACCGGCGATGCTCCTAGTCGCCACCGGGGGACCGGCGGCGGCGGCTCCGCACAGGAGCGCCGCGAGCGCCCGGACGGATGCGGTGAGCTCATCAAGCCTCGGGACATTCAAGCCAACGTTCGGCGGCCCGGCGGCCACCGGATGCAGCGTCAACTGCTCGCTGCTGACCGGCCCGGTCAACACACCATCCACCGCGGCGGCCCGGACCCGTCCGGCCACCGCTCAGCGATCGGGGAAACCGGACCGGGCGCACGCCATGCCGCTGCCGAACCCGCGGCCCGTCAAAGTCTCCGCGGCCGAACGCCGCCGCCTGACCAATAGCCCGTCCTTCCCCATCCCGTCGGTGAGCTGTCAGCCGCTGCGCCGCGGCTGTGACCGGATCAGCACGTCGAACGGCGGCGCCACCAGCGTGATGGGCCTGAAGGCGGTCGACAGCGCGTCGCTGACCACCAACCCCAACGGCGACATCGAGCCCCCGGACCAGGGCCTGTGCGCCGGAAACGGGTCAGTGGTCGAGACCAACAATATCGGCGAGATCCTGGTCTTCAACACCGCGCTGAAGCGCCAGTCCCAGCCGATCCCGCTCGACACGATCATGGGCCTCACCCAGCTGGGCTGGAGCAGCGGCGGAGACCCCTCCTGCGTGTATGACCCGGCCAATGGCGGGCACTTCTTCTTCACTGAGATCGTCTCGGCCAGCTCGGAGGCTAATGGCGGTGCGTTCAACGGCTGCTTCGCGGCCGTGGCCAACGCCTGCTATGAGGGCATCGCGGTAACCGACGGCGACAACCCGTTCGGCCCGTATCACGTGTACTTCTCGAGCGCCGACTACAACCCGGGCGAGCCGGGTTACCCGTCCCTGCTGAACGACTTCGCGAAGATCTCGGTGACCCGGGACGCCTTCATGATGTTCTACGACGAGTTCCCGCTGTCCGGGTCGCTGCCCGGCCTCGGCGGCGGTTTCTTCAACGGGGCGCAGGAACTCGCGTTCCGGAAGAGCGCGCTGGAGGACGGCCTGCCTGTCCAGCTGAGCAACGGGCAGCCGAACCCCGCGGTCACGGTGGCGATCGAGAACATGGGACATATCCCTACTCCGGACGGCACCTGTGCCCGTGACAATGTGCTCCACCAGGGCGGCATCACCTGCTGGGTGGCGGCGATCCCGGCGCAGCCGGTGGCGGGCCGGTTCGACAACAGCCACGGCGGCACCGGGTTCATGCTGGGCTCGCTGGACTTCTACGGGTTCGACGGGCTCCCGACCTCTGGTGACAACCGGATCGCGGCGTGGGCCTGGAC
>JBOHCO010001565.1:0-4890 GCA_050698895.1 Streptosporangiaceae bacterium | reverse complement strand
GCGTTGTCGAACACCGCGTAGGGCGCGGTGGCCGCGGCGCGCTCCAGGTCCGAGTCCGCGAACACGATGTTGGCGCTCTTGCCGCCCAGCTCCAGGGTGACCCGCTTGATGTGCTGGGCGCAGCCCGCCATGATCTGGCGGCCCACCTCGGTCGACCCGGTGAACACGATCTTGCGGACCTGCGGGTGGTCGACCAGCCGCTGGCCGACCACCCGGCCCTTGCCGGGCAGCACCTGGAACACGTGCTCGGGCAGCCCGGCCTGGACGGCCAGCTCGCCGATCCGGCGGGCGGTCAGCGGGGTCAGCTCGGCGGGCTTGCAGACCACGGTGTTGCCGGCGGCCAGGGCCGGGGCCATGCCCCAGGCCAGGATCGGCATGGGGAAGTTCCACGGCACGATGAGGCCGACCACGCCCAGCGGCTCCTGGAACGTGACATTGAGCCCGCCGGCCACCGGGATCTGCCGCCCGGTCAGCCGCTCGGGCCCGGCCGAGTAGTACAGCAGCACGTCGCGGACGTGCTGGGCCTCCCAGGTGGCCTGGCCGATGGGGTGCCCGGACCCGGCCACCTCCAGCGCGGCCAGCTCCTCGACGTGCGCGTCCACCTCGGCGGCGAAGGCGCGCAGCAGCCGGGCCCGGTCGCCGGGCGCGACCTGCCGCCAGGCGACCTGGGCCGTGGCGGCCCTGGCCACGGCGGCGTCGGTCTCCTCCGCGCTGGTTTGCGGGATGGTGGTGACGGGCTGCTCGGTGGCCGGGTTGACGACGGTGTACTCCTGGCCGGTGGTCTGAGGCATGACTCGCTTCCTGAAGGTGGTTCCTGGTGGCGCAGCTTGTTCGGGAAAAGGGTGTTTCTAGAGCCGTTCGAAAGCCCGCCGCAGCTCCCAGTCGGTGACCGCGGCGTCGAACGCCGCGAGCTCCACGCAGGCGTAGTTGGCGTAGTGCTCGACGACCTCGGTGCCGAACGCGGCGGTGGCCAGCTCGCTGTTCTCCCACAGCTCCAGGGCATCGCGCAGGGTGTGCGGGACCCGGACGCTGTCGTCGGCGTAGGCGTTGCCCTGGAACTCGGGCTCCAGGGGCAGCTCGTGCTCGATGCCGTTGAGCCCCGCGGCGATCATCGCCGCCACGGCCAGGTAGGGGTTCACGTCCCCGCCGGGCACGCGGTTCTCGGGCCGCAGCGACTGCCCGTGGCCGACCAGGCGCAGGGCGCAAGTGCGGTTGTCCACGCCCCAGCGCACGGCGGTGGGCGCGAAGCTGCCCGGCACGTAGCGCTTGTAGGAGTTGATGTTCGGCGCGTAGCACAGGGTCAGCTCACGCAGCGCGGCCAGCTGGCCGGCCAGGAAGTGCTCGCCGGTCTTGGACATCCCGTACGGGCCGTCCCCGGCCAGCACCGGCCGGCCCTCCTCGTCGCGCAGCGACAGGTGGATGTGGCAGGAGTTGCCCTCGCGGGCGTTGGGCTTGGCCATGAACGTGATGCTCATGCCGTCCTGGGCCGCGATCTCCTTGGCACCGGTCTTGTAGATCGAGTGGTTGTCGCAGGTGCTGACGACCTCGGCATACCGGAAGGCGATCTCGTGCTGGCCGAGGTTGCACTCGCCCTTGGCCGACTCGACGTACATGCCCGCGCCGGCCATCCCGTTGCGGATCCGGCGCAGCAGCGGCTCGATCCGGGAGGTGCCCAGGATCGAGTAGTCCACGTTGTACTGGTTGGCCGGCTCCAGGCCCGTGTAGTTCTTCTCGGCGGCCTGCTCGTAGGTGTCGTTGTAGACCACGAACTCCAGCTCGGTGCCGGCCAGCGCGGCCCAGCCGCGCTCGGCCAGCCGGTCGGTCTGCCGCTGCAGGATCTGCCGCGGCGAGGCCGCCACCGGCGAGCCGTCGAGCCAGGTCAGGTCGGCGATGACCAGCGCGGTGGCCGGATGCCAGGGCATCCGGCGCATGGTGTCCATGTCGGGCCGCAGCACGAAGTCGCCGTAGCCGGTCGACCACGCGGACATCGCGTAGCCGTCGACGGTGTTCATGTCGACGTCCACGGCCAGCCGGTAGTTGCAGCCCTCGGAGTAGTGCTCGGCCACCTCGTCGAGGAAGAACTCGGCCGACAGCCGCTTGCCCTGGAGCCGGCCCTGCATGTCGGTGAAGGCGAGCACGACGGTGTCGATCTCGCCCTCACCGACCTCCACCCGGAGCCGCTCCAGGCTGAGCATCCCGCGCTGCTGGCTGTACGGGCCGTGGCCCCGGATGAGCGGCATCAGGCTGAAAGCTCCTCTTCGATGGCGGCCAGTTCCGCGGCCGAGCCCTGCACCCGCGGGCCGGTGAACCACTTGCGGGCCGAGACCAGCCAGTAAATACCCGCGAAGCCGAGCACGACGGCCACCGCGACCACGGTGTAGTTGAAGTTGCCCGCCGTGATCGGGCTGACCTGCGGCAGCATGAACAGGATCGTGATGATGATGACCCAGGCCACCGCGATGATCCCGATCGGCCTGCTCCACCGGCCCAGGTGCCACGGTCCGCGCTGGAAGTTGTCACCCTGGCGCAGCCGCAGGAAGGTCGGCATCACGTAGGCGATGTACAGGCCGATGACCGCGATCGAGGTCACAGCGGCGTACGCGGCGTAGTTCCACAGGTAGGGCAGGCCGAGCACGAAGGCGAAGCCGGCCGCCAGCCAGATGGCGTTGGTCGGGGTGCGAGTGCGCTTGTTGACCCGGTGCCAGAAGTTCGAGCCGGGCAGCGCGCCGTCACGGGAGAACGCGTAGATCATCCGCGAGTTGGCCGTCACCGAGGACATGCCGCAGAACAGCTGGGCGCCGATCGCGATGAGCAGCAGCAGCTTGCCGCCGGTGGCGCCGAGCGAGTCGATGAAGATCTGGGCCGGCGGCACCCCGGTGGCCGAGTGGACCTCGCCGCCGTAGTTCTGGATCGCGAAGGTGACCCCGATCAGCAGGATCCACCCGGCGATCAGGGAGACGATGATCGACATCACGATGCCGCGCGGGCCGCTGCGCGCGGCGTTGTGGGTCTCCTCCGTCATGTGCGCCGAGGCGTCGTAGCCGGTGAACGTGTACTGGGCCAGCAAGAGGCCGATCAGCACCACGTACAGGCCGCTGCTGAAGCCGGTGTTGTTGACGAACTTGGTGAACACGAAGCTGGCCGTCTGGTGGTGGGCCGGGGTGAAGGCCAGCACGCCCACGATGATCAGGACCCCGACGATGTGCCACCACACGCTTACGTCGTTGAGCAGGGCGACCAGCCGGACGCCGAACTGGTTCAGGACCCCGTGCAGGGCCAGGACGATGGCGTAGACCAGGACCACGTGCGGTGCCGACGCCGAGACGTTCCACTGCAGGTCAAGGAAGGCGCTGATGAACAGGGCGCAGCCGAAGTCGATGCCGGCCGTGACCGCGACCTGGCCCAGGAAGTTGAACCAGCCGGTGAACCAGGCCCACGCGGCGCCGTTGTTCGGGGCCAGCTTGGCCGCCCAGTAGTACAGGCCGCCGGCCGTCGGGTAGCTGGAGCACACCTCGGCCATGGCCAGGCCGACGAACAGCGTCATGATGCCGACGAACGGCCAGCCCCAGACGATCACCGCCGGCCCGCCGGTGTTCATGCCGAACCCGTACAGGGTCAGGCAGCCGGACAGGATCGAGATGATCGTGAACGAGACCGCGAAGTTGGAGAAGCCGGACATGCGCCGGCGCAGTTCCTGCGCGTAGCCCAGCTGGTGAAGTTGTTCCTCGTCGCTGCTCAGCGGCGAGGCCTGTTCGTTGACCGCCACGGCCTGCTCCTTACGCCCGGTGTTGCGGGATCCGTACTGCGGGGTCGTACCGCGAGTGGGACTGCCGGTGGGACTGCCGCGCGCCGTCCCCCACGCTGGGGCTGGCGGGTGGGTTTTTCAATGGTCTATTGTTGAACCAATGATGGGGAGACCAGCGTAAATGTCAAGAGTCCGGCGGCATTCGTTACATGTGCGCCACATGGCCTGGCACCCCGGCCCGGATCGGGTGGCGGGGTGCCCGGAGTCTCGTGCCCGGCACGCGGGTACGGGGGGGATCCGCGTGCCGGGCACCGAGGCCGGCCTACACTCCGGGCGGTCCGAGCGGAGGGCGGTGAGGAATGACCGGCGGGGTTGATCTGGCCGCGGTCCTGCGGCCCGTCCGCAAGGGCAACCCGTTCGAGGAGACCGTCGAGCGGCTCCTGACCGCGATCAAGCTGGGCCTCATCGCCGAGGGCGAGCGGTTCCCGCCCGAGCGGGATCTGGCCGCGCAGCTCGGTATCGGCCGGACCAACCTGCGCGAGGCGCTGCGCGAGCTCCAGCAGGCGGGCTACGTCTCCTGCCGGCGGGGGCGGTACGGCGGCACGTTCGTCACCTACACGCCGCCCGCGCCGGACCAGGGTGAGCTGCGCCGGCTGGCCACCGAGGACGGCGACCGGCTGACCGACGCGCTGACCTTCCGGCTGGCCGTGGAGTCGGGCGCGGCCGAGGCCCTGGCCGAGGCGGTCCGGGCGGGCAGCCTGCGGCCCGGCCGGGCGGACGGCACCAGCCTGGGGCTGGACGGCACCGGCCCTCGGGCGGCGCTGCTGACCCGGCTGGGGGAGGTGAACGCGGCCCGGCCGCAGGATTACCGGCGGCTGGACACCCTGTTCCACCTGACGATCGCCGAGCTGACCGGCTCCAGCCTGCTGCTGGCCGCCTGCACCGACGCCCGGATGCGGCTCAACGACCTGCTCAACGCGATTCCCGTGCTGCAGCGCAACATCAACCACACGGCCGGGCAGCACGCCGCGATCGTGACCGCGATCCTGGCCGGCGACCCGGCCCGGGCCCGCAAGGCGGTAGCCGAGCACCTGGCCGGCACCGCCGCCCTCCTCCGCGGCTTCCTCACCTAAGCGGGAGTGCCC
>JBOHCO010001564.1:0-4150 GCA_050698895.1 Streptosporangiaceae bacterium | reverse complement strand
GGTCCGCCCCGGCCGCCGCGCCCGCCCCGGAGGCCGTCCCCCGGCCCGCCTCGCGCAGCCACAGGCGGCCCGCGGTGCCGCCGCGGTACCGCTTCCAGTACGCCGGGTCGCGGTGCATGGCGCCGGTCAGCAGGGCCACCCCCGCCGTCTCCACGGCCAGGTCGGCCACCGGCCCGTAGGGCAGCATGACGTCGCCCGGCGGCCGGGCGGCCGACTCGGGATCGATGGCATAGGCCCAGGTGAACTGGGTGAACGGCTGGCCGGCGGCGCTGATGGCCAGCACCTCGCCGGCCGGCGTCCAGCCGCATGCCTCGGTCCTGCCGTCGCCCCAGAACGTGAGCTGGCGGCCGAGCCCGCCCTCCACCGGGGACAGGAAGACCTCGGCGGTGCCGCGCCGGACTCCGGTCCAGGCGACCTGCGTGCCGTCACGCGACAGCCGCGGCCGGCTGGCCAGGGCATGGTCGGCGGACAGCCGCCAGGCGCGGCCCCCGTCGGCCTGGCCCAGCCAGACATCATCCTCGGAGACGAACGTGATCAGCTCGCCGTGCACATGCGGAAAGGTCAGATATCCCGAAGACGTCACCGGGCAATCCTAGGACCCCGGCGGCCGCCGCACCGGGGGCACGGACGCCGGACCTGGTCCCGGCGCCGGCCGGATCGCCGACTGACCGCCGGATGCCGAAGGTCATCACCCTGCGTAATCAACGGTATTGCGTCACGCACGTGCAAAGAAACGGACTGCATGTTCAGTCAACTTCGTTAATTGACCGCCGGTACTCATTTCTATCACGCTGTTACCATTGCGTTATCTGATGTTCCGAACGAAATTCCGCTACGCTGCGTGCTCCTACATGTTGTTTGGCTCATATAGGTTGTATGCATCAGGTGTTAGTGCGAGACTCGCCATGTGGCAATAGCGCTTGATGGGGGGGTTCCCGAGTACGGCGCGGACAGTCACGCTGGACAGTCACGCCTTGGGATCTTCAAGCGCCAGCGGGATGCCGGCCCGCCGGACCGGGTCATGTTTACCCAGGACGGGTACCGTCGCCGGACCGGGGCGGCGGCGGACGCCCTGGACAGCCTGACCCGGCCGTCGGCGGCCCAGGCTGGCAGCATCGCCCCCGCTCAGGGCGAGACAGAGGAGTCTGTCTCAGCCAGCGGCTTCGACGCTTACCTGGTAAAGGAATCATTCCAGCGCGTCATGTCCAATGCATCTCTGGCCATGGAATACTTCTACTCGCACCTTTTTACCGTCAGTCCGGAAACACGCGGAATGTTCCCGATGGGCATGAGCCAGATACGCGACCGGCTCTTCGCCGGCCTGGCCACGCTGGTGTGGAGCCTGGATAGCCCGGAGGACTCCAGGGCGTATCTGGCCCAGCTAGGACGCGACCATCGCAAATACGGCGTGAAGGACCGGCACTATCACGCCTTCTTCACCGCTATGCTCGCCACCGCGGCGCACTTTAACGGTGCCGACTGGACCCCGGAAACGGAGGCCGCGTGGCAGGGAGCGCTGGCCTATGCAGCGCGCACGATGCGTTCGGCAGCCGAAGCGGACGCCAGGAATCACCCTCCGTGGTGGGTGGGGGAAATCGTCGGCCATGACCGGCGGGGCGACAGCGTGGCCGTGGTGACCATCCGGCCCGACCGGCCGTTCCCTTACCGGCCCGGCCAGTACCTGACCCTCCAGGTCACCCGCTGGCCGCGGATCTGGCGGGCCTACTCCATCGCCAACGCGCCCCGGTCCAGCGGCCTCGTCGACCTGCACGTGCGGGCCGTGCCCGGCGGCATGGTCAGCGCCACGCTGGTGCGGCACGCTGCCCCGGGCGACACGGTGCTGCTCGGCCCGGCCCGGGGCGAGATGATGCTGCCCGGCACCGCGGCGCCGGGGGCGATCCGGCTCGGCACCGGCGAGGCCCGGCCTGGCGAGGCCCGGCCTGGTGAGAGTCCCCGCGGCGACCGCTACGGTGATCCCGGCCGCGACCTGCTGTGCGTGGCCGGCGGGACCGGGCTGGCCCCCCTCAAGGCGATCGTCGAGGAGGTGGCCCTGGGCCGGCTGGGGCACGGCGCCGGCCAGCCCCGGCGGATCACCCTGTTCGCCGGGGCCCGGCGCCAGCAGGACCTGTACGACCTGGCCGACCTCCAGCGACTCCAGGCCGCGTGCCCGGGCCTGCAGGTCATCCCCGTGCTGTCGGACGAGCTGGCCGGCCGGCCCGGCCCGGCCTGGATCAGCGGCCTGCTGCCCGACGTGGTCCGCGCCCACGGCCTGTTCGAGAACTCCGAGGCGTTCATCTGCGGCCCCGAGGCCATGGTCCGGCAGACCACGCTGCTGCTGGCCGCGCACGTGCCCGCCGAGCAGATCCACCACGACCCGCTGCCCGACGACCAGGCCCGGCCCAGCCCGGCCGCCGCGCCGCCGCCGGTCGACACCCTGACCTCGCTGTCGGCCAAGTTCGCCCGGCCGGGCTTCCCGCCCGGCGGCTAGCTCAGGCCGATCCCAGGTACTGGCCGAAGAAGGCGTAGATCCGCGCCCAGGAGTCCGCCGCGTCGTGCGGCTCGTAGCTCATCCCGGTGACGTTGGCCAGCACCGCGCCCGTCCCCGAGGCCTCGGACATGAACCGGTGCCCCGAGCCCGGGTACATCTTGACGTCGTGCGGCACGTCGAGCACGACCAGCGCGCGCTCCAGCCGCTCCGGGAACTCCTTGGCCGGCCCCTTGTCCCGGCCGCCGAAGCTGGCCACGATCGGGCAGGCGCCGGCCAGCACGCCCTCGGCGTCCTTCGGCACCTCGCCGTAGTTCACCGACGCCGCCGCGAAGCCGTCCCGCGGCGCGCACAGCAGCGCGAATCCCCCGCCCATGCAGAACCCGATGACGCCGGTCTTGCCGGTGCAGTCGGCCCGCCCGGCCAGGAACCCGCGGGCCGCCTCCAGCGCCTGGAAGGCCGGCCCGGCGCCCGCGCGCAGCTGCCGGAAAAGGGCCAGCACGCAGCGCAGCCAGGACTTGCCCCGGTACAGGTCCGGCGCCAGGGCCAGGTAACCGTGCCCGGCCATTTCATCGGCCTTATGCCGGATATCGTCGTTCACGCCGAATATCTCGTGAATGATGACCACGCCGGGCCAGGGTCCGGCGCCCGCGGGAACCGCCAGGTAGCCGGGCACCATGCCGCCCGCGATGCCGCCGGGCGCGGGGTAGCTCATGTCGGGCATGACGCCCACCTTTCTCCGGGCCATTTCCGTAGGAAACTGGGCAGAACCCTAGCGGGCCGGCGTATGCCCGGCCCAGGCCTGCCCGGGGCCCGGCGGTTCTCGCGTATACCGGGCGCGCCCGGCGCCGCATCGGCACCCCCTCCATTAATCCACCAGACGTAATCGGATAGTCACGTTAAGTTAGACAACGGTGATCCTGGGAAGCCAGTGACCACAGTGACGTAACGAGAAACGGTTCCGGTGCGGAATCGTCGTCGTTCAGGAAAGGGGACTTCGATGTTCGGGATCAGCAGGCACGCCGCGCACGGCCTAGTGGCCGCCGGCCTGACGGGCCTCATCACGCTCACCACCGCCCCCGCCTTCGCCTCGGCGGGGTCGGCCAGCCACACCGCCGCCCAGTCCGCGGGCCAGTCCAAGGACCCGACCGCGCGGTACCACAGCTGGCGCCGGGCCCAGCGGGCGGCCGGCTTCCGGCTCCGGGTCCCGGCCCGCACCTACGGCCTGACCCGCAAGAACGCCATCCTCGTCGGCCCGTGCGACGCCGCGGGCCAGCGCCGCAAGCGCGACGTCTACGCCGAGTGGGGCGCCGGGCGGGCGTTCCTGGCCCTGGACCAGAACAACTCCGGCAGCGCGTGCAGCAACTTCGGCGCGGCCCGGTTCCTGGGCCACTTCCGGGTTCAGGGCCACCGGGCCAGCCTGTTCGGGTTCTGCGGCTCGCACGGCCTGCCCTCGTGCCGCGCCAAGGCCGCCGTCCTGGTCCTGACCTGGCGCGCGGGCAGGCATTTCTACGTCGCCTACTCCAGCCACCAGTGGCGGGCGACGCTGCTGGGCTTCGCCCGGCACCTGCGGCGCCTCTAGCCGCAGCGCAGCTCTAGCCACAGCGCAGCCCTAGCCACAGCGCAGCCCCGCCGGGCTCGCGCGGACGCCGCCCAGGGTCAGTC
>JBOHCO010001563.1:0-2105 GCA_050698895.1 Streptosporangiaceae bacterium | reverse complement strand
GCCCAGGACCACGGTGTCGTGCGCCGCCGGGCCCGCCACCGCCGGGGCGTCCACCGGCAGCCGGGCCGGGACGGCCGGCGGCGGGCTGGCCTGGCCCAGCCGGCCGCCGATCCGGAACGCCCACAGGCTGGCGCCCAGGCGGGTGTGCTGGGGCACCCGGGCGCCGCCGGCCAGCACGGCCACGTACTGCTGGCCGTTCGCGGTGTAGGTGATCGGCGCGGCCGTGATCCCGGTGCCGGTCTGCCAGTTCCACAGCGCCTTCCCGGTGGCCGCGCTGCGGGCGGTCAGCAGCCCGTCCTCGGTGCCCTCGAACAGCAGCCCGCCGGCGGTGCTCAGGATCCCGTCCCCGTCGGACAGCCCGTAGGTGGCGGGCTGGTGCCAGGCAATGGTGTTGGTGCGCGGGTTCACCGCGTCCAGCAGGCCGCTGCCGGGGGCGCCCGCGGGCCGCCAGAACGTGGGCTGGCCGTAGGGCTGGCCGTCGCTGTAGGCGAAGTCGGTCTCCGACGCCGCGACGTAGAGCAGCCCGGTCCGCTGGTCGAACGACATGAGCGACCAGTCGGCGCCGCCCGCGCCGCCCGGCGTCACCAGGACCGGCGTGTGCAGGTACGGCGTGAACTCGCAGCCGCTGGTGAAGTCGGGGATGGGCCGCGTGCTGTTGTTAGATGAAGGACAGGTGGGCACCAGCGAGTCGCCCTGCGGGATGGGCTGAGTGGCCGAGGTGGCCTGGCTGGCCAGGCCGGGCACCTTCTTCTCGCGTACGGCGATGGCGGGCTTGCCGGTCTGCGCGTTCAGGTAATAGAGCCAGCCGGTCTTGCTGCCGTAGATGACGACCTTTCGCACGCCCGCGCGGTAGCGGACGTCGGCGATGACCGGCGACATGGTGTCGTCGTAGTCCCACAGGTCGTGGTGCACGGACTGGAAGTACCAGGCCACCTTGCCGGTGTTCCAGCGCAGCGCGACCAGCGAGTTGGTGTACAGGTCGTTCCCGGCCCTGGCCGCGCCGTCCACCCGCGGCTCGGGGTTGGCCACGGCCAGGAAGATCAGGCCGAGCTGCGGGTCGACGGCGGGGGCCATCCACACGTCTCCGCCGCCCAGCTTCCACGAGCTGCCCTTCCAGGTGTCGTGCCCGGGCTGGCCCGGCCCGGCCGTGCCCGCGAAGTTCCAGGCCACGGCGCCGGTGCTGGCCCGCAGCGCGTACAGGTGCCCGCGCATGCCCGCGGCGCCGCCGTTCTCGGTGCCGACCAGGACCAGGCCGTGGAAGTACAGCGTCCACGGGGTGGCCGCGCCGTTGGCCGCGGTGTCCTGGCCTGGCGTGCCGACCTGGACCCGCCAGATCAGCGCGCCGGTCTTCTGGCTCAGCGCGACCACGTGCTCCCCGCCGAGCGCCGCGAAGACCCGGCCGCCCGCGACGGCCACGCCGCGCTCGGTGCCGGCCAGGCCGGACTTGTACTCCCAGGCCACCTTCCCGGTCGCGCCGTTCACCGCGAACACGTCGCCCTGGCCGGTCTGCACGTAGAGCACGCCGCCGACGGCCACCGGCGTGGCCTCCTGCCGGGCGGTGGCGGCGCCGTTCTCGAGGTGGTCGAGCCACGCCCCGGCCAGCCGGCCCACGTTGCCGGTGGTGATCTTGTCCAGGGACGAGTAGTCCTGGTCGCCGTAGTCCCCGCCGACCTTGGGCACGTCGGCGCCGGTGGCCGCGCAGCACTGGCCCGGCTGCCCGGGCACCCCGGCGGGCGCCGGGCTGGCCAGCGCCGGAATGACGCCCAGCCCGGCCAGCAGGGTCGCGGCGATCACGACGGATACACGGATGGCCCGGGTCCTGGCTCGCATAGGCGCTGTGCTCCCACGTTGTCCGGCCCGTGTCAGGGAACCGATGCTGGTGCCGAGTTAATCTCGCGTTCCGGCCGGCTTAGCCGAGGGGCCGGCCGGCCCCTTTAGTTTGCGGCCAGTGGCCATTCCCGACGCTCGCACTTGGCAAGCAATTGGCATGAACACATCGCGGTGGCGGCGGCGCTGCTTGTCCGTCTCGCGGCGCCGGCCCGGGCGGGACCGGACCAGGCCGTCCGGGGCCGGCCCGCGCGGACGCAGGCGGCGCGGGTGCAGGC
>JBOHCO010001562.1:0-5831 GCA_050698895.1 Streptosporangiaceae bacterium | reverse complement strand
GTGGGCCAGCCTGGTCGCGCAGAAGTCCTGATAGCGCTCGGACTCGAAGTACCCGTCGGCCAGCGCCCGGTACGCGTCCAGCTTCCCGGCGTAAGAGACGCCCGGGTCGTCGGCGATCTCGAAATACTGCTCGGCGGCCATGTCGAACCTGGGCCTGCGGCCGGTGGCCACCACGAACACGCACCACTTGACCAGCGCCTTCATCGCCCAGGGGAAGTAGTAGTGCAGGCTGGTCAGGGCCAGGTCCGGGCAGGCGTTGGCGTAGTCGATGGGGTAGACCTCGCCGTCCTTCACCAGCGTCTCGCAGGAGTTGAGCTCCCAGCGGAAGAACGCGTTGACCAGCCGACCGATCGTCACCACCTCGGCTCCGGCCTCGGGCGACAGGAAGCCGTGGTCAACCGCGTAGCGCAGGTGCATCGGCTGGTCGGGCTGGAACCGCATCACCATCGTCTCGGCCCCGATCGACAGCGAGCGCGCGAACGCGTCGTAGTCGTCGATCGCCTTCTGCAGGTGCATGAGCATCTCGCCGCTGTGGTCGTAGGCGGCGCGCAGCTCGGCCGGGTTGCCGATGCGCGAGACACCGCGCCACGCTCCGCCGTCGTAGGGCTTCATGTAGAGCGGGTAGCCGATCCGCCGCGCGATGGCATCGAGGTCGAACGGCTGGTTGTAACGCGCGGCGGTGTAGGCGTAGCGGGCGTTGTCGACCGGGTTCTTGTACGGCACCAGGACGGTGTCCGGCACCTTGAGCCCGAGCCGCAGCATCGCGCAGTAGGCCGCGTGCTTCTCCATGGACTGGAAGGTGAACGGGCTGTTCAGCAGGTACACGCCGTCCATCAGCGCGACCTTCTTCAGCCATTCCCGCGGGTGGTAGTACCAGTACGCGAGCCGGTCGATGACCAGCTCGTAGCGGGGCCGGTCGCGCAGCCCGAACGGCTCGATGGTGATGCGCTCGCAGTCGAAGACGTGGCGGGTGCCACCGGTGCCCGCCACCGGCCCGACCCGGCGCAGGATCTCCTCGAACGCCGTCGGCCAGTCCTCCTCGGTGCCGAGCAGCAGCCCGATCAGGTTCCGTGTCGTCGTCAAGGCGGGCTCCCGTCGTCAGCAGAACCGAGGCATGTGCTGAGCCACCTGAGCGCGCCAGGACGGCCAGCCGTGCGGGGCGCCCCGCTCGCCCCAGGCCCGCCAGTGGAAGGCACCCAGGCTGCAGCCGAGCGTCGCCACCTCCAGCGCCCCGCCGCAGTCCCGGTAAATCCACGGCACCACCTCGCGAGGCCCTGCTCGGCTGGAAAGGCCAGGACCGGTCGCCCCCGGTGGCCGTACCGGGCGACGCGAGCCGCGGCGCCCGGGTCGCCGGACCAGAGCCTGGCATCCTCGCTGCTCACCTGCCCATGGTGCCCATTCCGGGCGCTCCCTGACAAGGCGGCAGGCCAGCGCAGGTCAGCCGGGCAGGGGCCTATACGAGAAGTGGCTGAAGGTCGCGGTCTCGGGCTGGCGGATGTTGTTAATAATCCCCAGGCCAAGGTATTCGGTCCTGGCGAAGGCGGTATTCGCGACCGCGCCCATTCTGATGCCGTTGACATAGATGCTCTGCACGGAACCCTGCGCGACGGCGCTGACGGTGTAGCTGAGCGCCGGGCGGGAGAAGTTGAGATAGAGCCGGGAGACGCCGGTGGCCCCGAGACGGTCGATGTTGACCGAGCCGTCACCGCAGATCGCGCTCAGGTAGCGCCCGGCCGCGCTGGCCCGGGTGAAGATGCCCGCGCAGCCGTTGAAGCCGCGGCTGAAGGCGACCGTGACCGAGACGCGGTAGTTCTCTGACCCGAAGCCGTGCGGCGGGAGGAGTTTCACGTCTCCCTCGAGGCCCTGGCCCGGGCGAATGGCGACCTTCAGGCCGCTGGCTGTGCACCTGGCCGTGATGGGCGAGCCGGGCGTCACGCTCCACAGCGCCCCGCCTTCATCGCAGCCGGGACCGGGCACCGCCGCCGTATAGGGGGCGCTGAGTGCCGCGGCGCTGGCCCTGGTCAGCTGCGGCAGCGCCGTGCCGAAGATCACCAGCGCCGTCCCGGTGGCGAGCGCGCCGACACCGACGATGCCCGCCTGCGCGGCGCCGCGGGTGCGGAGCCGGGACCGCCGCGGGCGCCCGGCGCCCCGGCTCTCCCCGGTCGCCCTGGTCTTCCTGGTCTTCCCGGCCGGCGGCCAGGCGGGCCCGGTGATATACGCCAGCAGGACCAGCGCCGGGCCCAGCGTGCTCAGCCCGAGCGGCGTGACCCGGTCGGCGGTCAGATAGCTCGGGGGGCCCGCGCCGTTGCCTGGCGCCTGCAGCGCCCCCAGGTACAGCAGGGTCGCGTTCGATACGAGCGTGAAGCTGACGATCAGCAGGATCCGGCCGTCACGGGGATAGGCGGCGGTGTTGACCCCCGGGCCGGTGAGGTTGTTACCTGACATCCCGAAACCCCAGAAGACCGTCAGCATGAACAAGGCAGCCAGGGCGGAATCGGAGCCCGCTCCCGCAACGGAGATCGCGTGCAGCAGGTCGAGTATCCACCTGACGATCTGCAGCCCGGCCAGCACGGCCAGCACGCTGGCCAGCTGCGCCGCCGACGCCATGCTCCGGCGCGCGACCAGGCTTACCAGCCAGGCGACGGTTCCCGCGGCGGCGGCCGCCTGCAGGCCGCTCAGCAGCGAGAAATGATGCGGCGGGAACAGCCTCGGCAGGTGCGCGGCGGCCAGGAATGACGACCAGCCCGCAATAGCGATCAGGCCCCCGACGATGACCAGCAGCAGTCCCCGGCCCCGCTGCTCGGGCTCGCCGACGGTGCGCTGGGCGAGGAAGAACAGCCCCACCGTGAGTGCCGCCAGGGCGACCGGAGCGCTGAGCAGCCAGTAGAAGCGGTTGTCGAGCTGAGCCGACCAGCCGATCGCGGCGCGGATGGCCGAGGTGATCGTCGGCAGGATCGTGACGTAGATGAACGTGACCACGGCCCCGGCAATGACCGCGCGCGACCTTGTCTCGTCCGACCAGTCGCCGTAGCCGGGGGCCAGCCGGACGAGCAAGGCGAGCAGCGCGGCGGGCACGCCGATGACCGCCAGCTCGGCCAGGACGTGAATGCCGTCGTGGCGTATCACGTTGGCCAGGGTCGCGCCCGCGACCAGCGTCACCAGGGTGGCCAGCAGCCAGCGGGGCCGCTTGGGCCGGGTCCCGGTGACGATCGAGCGGACCGCGATCTCGCCCCACTCCAGCAGGTCCGTGCTGCCCAGCAGGACGATCAGGATCAGGAAGACGGGCAGCAGCACGGCCTGGACACCCAGGTCTCCCAGCAGCGACCCGGTGCCGACCGCCGTCTGGCCGGCCTGCGCGTACAGCACCCAGATGGCCAGCTCCAGGGCGTAGTAGGCCAGCACGAACGCCAGCGCTCCCCGGACGATCCACGGATGCCAGGGCTGGCCGTCGGGATCGGGCTCCAGCGGGTCCTTGGGCCGGGCGTGCCCGCGCCAGCGCGCCGCCGCCAGGGCGCCGAGCCAGATCCAGAAGGCGGCCAGGACACCCAGCTGGGCCCAGCGCAGCCCGGCGTCCGACAGGTGCGGGTCGATGCTGGTGACGCCCAGCCGGAGGCTGGAGACTGGCGAGTCGGCCAGCACCCAGGTGGCCAGCGCGGCCACCGGCAGGCCCAGGCTGGCCCGGACCCGCAGCGCCCCGGCCAGCCCGAGCCAGTAGCCGCCCGCCACCGAGACGACCAGGAAGATGAATACGGTCAGCGGCACCTGGAACGCGGCGCCCGCCGCGCCCGGCACCGCGCTGTTCACCCGCGGCTGCGGAACTTTCTGCACCGCCATCAAAAGCGCCGCCAGCACGATCTGGCCGATCGCCAGCAGAATAAGTCGCCTCAAGGGGGGTGTTGTCAGGAGCTTCGGCCGGATGCGGCGGGCACTAAATGTCGCTCTGAGTCCCGGCTCCTCGTCAGATTCCTCCCCCGCCGGCTCCTGCTCTTCCTCGTCTCCTGACTCCTCCTGCGGCTCCTGGTCGGGGAGCAGGTCATGGCAAGACGAGGTATTTAGTGATTGTTGCGTACTTGGCCGAGGATTCGCCGTAAGAACCGATTCGTCGCCTTCTGCCGGAGCCGATTCGGGCGCGCTGTCTTCGCCGCGGATATCCATTACTAGGCCCTTCCCGGCTGGTACAGCAGGCGAATTCCTGATAATATCATCCGGCCCGATAAAGGCTGAGGAAACAAATAGTGAATAAAAGCTTCAAGCATGGGCTATGGCTGATGGCCCTGAGCGGGCCAATCGCGCTGGCGGCCTGCGGCGGCCACGGCGCGGCCGCCTCTTCGCCCGGCGCTTCCGCGACGCCAGGCGCCGTCCCGTCCGCCCGCCTGCAGGGATCCGCCCGCCTGCAGGGAACTGCCACCCAGCGGGTGGAGGCGTGGTTCGTCGACGGCGGCCATGCGGCGCTGACCCGGCTCGCCGACGCGGCCCTCGGCATCGCGCAGGCCCAGCACGCCCCGGCCACGCTCGGCGCGGACTGCGCGAAGCTCGCCGCCGCCGTGACCAGCGCGCAGGCCGGCTCGCCAGTCCCGGACGCGGCCGCTCAGGCCTCGTTCTCCAGCGCCCTGTCCGAGTTCGCCACCGGCGCGGCCGACTGCCGGACGGGCGCCTCGTCACATGATTCCGCGTTGCTGACCAAGTCAGCGGCTGCGATCGGCGCGGGGACGACCGACATCCGGCGCTTCGACGCGGAGACCGAGGACGCCCAGACCAGGCACGTGCGGGCCGAGGAAGCCAGCCACTGCAAGCGGCTCTATCAGTCATGGGAGCACGGCTCGGCCCATCCTGAGATCAGCCAGTTCCTGTCCGCGCTCAGCGCCTTGATGAGTACCGACTCCGGGACCGACCTTTCCGCTACCGCCACCGCAGCCGAGAAGGCCGCCCGGCCCGCCGCGCAGCTCACCCGCTTTCCCGTGCCGGTCTGCGCTGACCCCGCGACCACCTTGGCCCAGATTCTCGCCACGGTCCGGACCGCGGCGGCCAGCGCCGGTGCCGCGAAGAGTCAGTCCGCCATGACCCGCGCCCTGGCGCCGCTCAAGGGCGTACCTTCGCTGGAAGCCGCATTTACCGCCGAGGTGAAAACCGCCACCGGCACCTGACCGTGCTGGCTCGTGACGGCGCCAGTGGCGCACCGCCACCAACACCGCGCTGCGGGCCATCAAGGCCGGCGCTCACCCGGTCGCCATCGCCATCACGCCCTGACCTCGTCGGCCACCGCATCTAGGCCGAGGCTTGGTCAGCCCGGCCCAAATGTTGAAACGTCACACTCCGCGGCACCCTGGTCCTGCCGCATACTGGTCCGGTGGAGCCGGCAGCTGATTCCGTCGGGGGGCCGATACCGCCTCCCGCAGGCCACCGCAGGCGAGCCCGCGGCCCGCGGTTAGCAGGGCCCTCCGACCAGGCCCTGCACCGGCTGGCCGGCTGGTACGCGATCGCCCTGCGCCTTGGCGGCGGGATCCTGTTCACCGCGATCGCCCTGCTGGCCGCGACGGGGCAGATCTCCGGCTGGTGGCTGGGCGCGCCGCTGACCGCGCTGTGCCTGTGGTCAGCCTTCTTCGCCTGGCGGATCCGGCGGTCCGGGCTGACGCCGGCCGTGGTGCTGGCCGACGCCGCGGTCATCTCGGCGCTGGCGCTGGCGCAGCAGCACCTGGTCCCGGCCGTTCTCATTGAGGCCGACACGACCTGGATGCTCCCGCTGGCCTGCACCTCGGTCTACATCCTGCAGATCGCACTGCGGCCGTGGCTCGGGCTGCCCGCGGCCGCGATCGTGGTCATCGCCTACGGAC
>JBOHCO010001561.1:0-1255 GCA_050698895.1 Streptosporangiaceae bacterium | reverse complement strand
ACGCGCGAAAGCTCTGGCAGGACCTCACCGACCCGGCGGCCTGGCCGATAGAGCGGCTCTACTTCGAGCTCTACGCGCACGCGCTGCTCGGCCGGCCGGGCACCGAGGGGTTCCTCGAGGCGTCGGTGGAGCCGTGGATCAGCGCGACCGCGGACATCCTGGCCCGGTCGGGCGCCGACCCGGCCTGGGCCCGCGCCGATGCCCGGCTCAGCCTGGCCGTGACCCGGGGCCTGCTGCTTGACCTGCTGGCCACCGGCGACCAGGCGGGCGTCGCCGAGGCCTACGAGCACTTCCTGGGCCCGTTGCTGGCCCGGCTAAGCGAGGCCGCGGCTCAGGTCAAGTGAGTAGCGCTCTTGTCCGGCCCAGGCCGGACCGCCGGTGCCCCGGCGCGATCCACAGGTACTCCAGGTAGCGCTCGTCCGGGGCCACATCCGAGCCGCGGGTCACGCCGAGCAGACCGACAGCCCGGTCGGCGGCGGCGCCGATGGTCCAGTGACCGCGGTGAAACTCGCGCCGCCAGCGTGGCTCGTCATAAGCCGATTCGAGCTCGTAGGTGGACAGGAAGGAGCGTGGTGAGTCGCGCAGCGCCCGCAGCCTGACCTCCCGCAGCATCCGCCACTCGGCCGGGATGAGCTGCCTGATGTCAGGCATGGTTCTCCGGCGCGCCCAGGGTTCCGATCACGGGCCCGGCCGGCCGGGTGACCGCGGGTTCCTCGATGATCACGACAACGCGCCGGTTGGCCGCCGACGGGCCGGCCGCGATCAGGTCAGTGTCGCCGTGACCGACGATGTCGAGGCTGGATGCCGGGATCTTGCGGGCCTCGAGCCAGGCGGCCACGGCGGCGGCCCGGGCGTAGGACAGTGCCAGATTTGTTCCGCTATGCCCGGTTGTTGAGGCAAAGCCATTGATCACGGCCACCGCCCCCGGCTGCCGCAGCGGCGCGAGCAGCGGGGCCAGGACGCGGCCCGCGCCCGGGGCCAGCCGGGCGCTGTCGTTGCCGAACAGGGCCGCGCCGGACAGCGAGTCGGTGACCACCCGGTGGGGCAGGCCCAGCGCGACCAGCTGGGCCAGCTGGGCGCCGGTGGTCTCGGGGCCCAGGACGCGGGCCTGGGCGGCCCCCGCGGCCAGCAACCGGTCCTGGGCCGCGCTGGCCGCCGCCGCGGAGGGCAGGAACGAGGTCATCACGATCACGTCGATCCCGGTCAGCTGCCCGGTCGGCAGCGAGCCGGCCAGGCTCTGGGCGTACAGCAGGAC
>JBOHCO010001560.1:0-4102 GCA_050698895.1 Streptosporangiaceae bacterium | reverse complement strand
CGCGACGCTGGAACTGCCCCAGCCATCCGAGGCGGTCACGCTGGTGCCGACGACCGGCACCCCGGACCAGACGGCCGATGAGATCCTGAGTGACCTGGGGCGGGCGGGCTAGCCCGCGGACCAGTCGGCGGCCCAGCCGGGCGGGCGGCCGAGCTGCGCCACGACCTGGTCGACGGGGCTGGCCCCCTCGGGGGCGCTGACCGGCGGGGCGAACGCGGCGCCCGGGCGCCGCCGGGTCCGGTCGTCGTCGGGAACGGCCCGGCCCACGGCCAGGGCCACCCCGAGCAGGTCCGGCTCGACCTGATAGTCCAGGCCGAGCGTGCGCGCGACGTCCCAGCCGTGGACCACGTAGTCGATGAAGTGGAAGCTGATGGCCAGCGCGGCCGGGAACGTCGCCGCCGGGTCGATCTCGGGCAGCGCGAAGTCCCTGTCCAGCACCCCGTCGGCGGCGAAGGCGGCCAGCACCCGGCCGGCCGCGGCGACGTACTCGGTCACCGGGTCGGCCGCGGGCGGGCGGGGCCGCCAGGCCGCCGGGTCGGCGCCGTTCCCCGCCGCGGCGGCGGCGAAGCCGTCGTGCTGCCGGGTCATGTGCGCGAGCAGCTGGTCCAGGGTCCAGTCCCCGCACGGGGTGGGCCGGGCCCAGTCGCCGGGCCCGGCCTTCTCCGTTACCGCCACGCTGGCCTGGACGGCGCGAGCGTCCAGGCTCACGACGCCGCCGGTGGCCAGGGCCAGTCGCCCGATCTCGCCGAAGTCCGTCGTCATAGAGTGCACCTCCGCATACGATAAGTATTTTACATATCGTATGCTTGAGCCTATCAATGGGCCAGCTGCTACCCTCCCACCACCATGAGCGGGAACCCCGGACCAGGCCCGGCGGGCGGGGCCGCGCCCCGGCGTGACCTGGCCGCGATGGTCGTCCCGCTGGCCCGGGCGCTGGTCGCGGCCGAGGAGCCGGTGCTGCGCGCGCACCAGGTCTCGATGTGGGGATACGTGGTGCTGAACGCGCTGGCCGAGCAGCCGGTGCGGACCCAGGCCGCGCTCGCGCAGAGCATCGGCGCGGACAAGAGCCGCATCATCGCCGTCCTCGACGAGCTTCAGCAGCACGGGCTGATCGAACGCCGGCCGGACCCGGACGACCGGCGCGTGCACCTGCTGGCGCTGACCGAGGCCGGCGGGCGGCGGCGCGAGTCCGTCCGCGCGGCCATCCAGCGCCAGGAAGAGGAGCGGGTGCTGGCGGCGCTGCCGGAGGCGGACCGGGCGGCGTTCATCCGCGCCCTGAGGATCCTGTCCGAGCTGCCGCCGGAGGACATCCGGGGCTAGCGTCCGGGACCGGGCCCACAGCGGGCCGGGCTCACTGCGAGGCGAGGCCGAGAGCGAGGCCGAGAGCGAGGCCGCGCAGGCAGCGGGTCCCGCCCCTGCAGCGGCCGGGGCGGGACCCTGTGGCCCAGCGGTCAGGCCAGGCCGGGCGGCGGCCCGGCCCGGCCTCCGCTAGGCAGCTTCGTGGTGGCGGCTGATGCTGGTGGCCAGCGCCCAGATGATGACCACGTCCATCGCCAGCACGATGATGGACCAGATCGGGTAGTACGGGATGAACAGGAAGTTGGCTATCGCGCTGAACACCGCCAGCACGATCCCGAGCAGCTTGGCCCAGGTCTGGCCGAGCAGCACGCAGACGCCCGCGGCGGCCACCACGACACCGAGTATCAGGTGGATCCACCCCCAGCCGTGCACGTTGAACTGGAAGGTGTAATTCGGCAGCGAGACGTAGAAGCTCTGCCGGACGATCGCGACCAGGCCCTCGAAGAAGCTCCACAGGCCGCCCAGGATCATCAGCGCGCCAGCCAGCATCGTGAACCCGGCCGCTGCACTGCCGCCGCTGCCGTAATCGCGAGCCGGGTAGCTCGCCTCCGGGTAACGGGCTGTCTCCTGGCTGGGCCCGCCCGCGGCGGGCGTGCCTCCGTGCCCTGCAGTCTTGTCCTGTGCACTGCTCATCGTGTAACTCCCCTCTGACCTGGGGGTTGTCAGTAGCCCGACGCTATGGAGTCGGTCACGCGGGCGGCATCACCCAGGCGGGGTGATCAGCGGGTTATCAGCGGGTTATCAGCGGGGTGATCAGGCCGTCCGCCCGGTGGCTGGTTCGCGCCGGCACCGGATGGGTACGCCATATACGGGCTTTGAGCTGCAATTTCACCGCAGCGGGTGATGGAGCCGGGGGACCGTGCACCGCACGGGCGGCTCTTTCTCGGGGGAATGATGACAAGCACAGCAAGCAAGCCCGTGGCGCCGCCTCGGATCCGGCCGCAGCGGCTCGCGCAGCAGCGGCTGGCGCAGCAGCGCACACGGCAGGCCCGGCTGCGGCCGGCCGCCTTCAGCGGGCTGCCGCCGCTGCTGGACGACAAGCTGCTGCCGCCGCGGCCGTCGCTGACGGTGCTGCGGCGCCGGCGGCTGACGGACCTGATCGAGGCGGCCACGGCGCACCGGGTCACGCTGGTGTCCGGGCCGGCCGGGGCCGGCAAGACGGTGGCCTGCGCCGCCTGGGCGGCAGCGCGCCCGACGGCGCGGCCCGCTACGGACGAGCGGACGGCGACGGGCCGCCCGCCAGGGCGGCCCACGGACGAGCGGACGGCGGCAGGCCGCCCGCCAGCGCGGTCCGCCCCCATGCAGGCCGCCTGGCTGACCGTGGATGCCGAGGACCGCGACCCAGTCCGGTTCTGGCAGTACGTGCTGGCCGCGCTGGTCCGGGCCCGGGCCATCGGGCCCGACGAGGCGGCCCAGCTCGCGACGGCGCCGCCCGAGGCCTTCCCGCACCGCATCGTGACCGCGGCGCGGAACATGCCCGAGCCGGTCGTGCTGGTCATCGACGACGCCCATGAGCTGGCCGGCAGCGCGGCGCTGGCCGGGCTGGACCAGCTGATCAAGCACGCCCCGGCCGGGCTGCGGCTGCTGCTGGCCGGGCGGTGCCCGCCCGGCCTGGCGCTGGCCCGGCTCCGGGTGGCCGGCGAGCTGGCCGATATCAGCGCCGCCGACCTGGCCTGCACGGCCGCCGAGGCGGACGCCTACTTCGCGATGCTCGGCATCAGCATGGCTCCGGCCCAGCGCGACCAGCTGCTGCGCCGGACCGAGGGCTGGATGACCGGGCTGCGGCTGGCCGCCATGGCCGCGCCGCCGGGGCCGGGCGCGGCCGAGCTGGGCCGACCCGGGGGGCCACCCCCCAGCAGGAAACCCGCCAGTACCGAGGAGATCCTGGTCGACTACGTCTGCGACGAGGTGCTGGCCCGTCAGCCCGCCGACATCCGCTCCTTCCTGCTGCGCACCAGCGTGGCGCCGAGCCTGTCCGGTGACCTGGCCGACGCGATGACGCAGGGCGCCGGGGGCGCCCGCACGCTGGAGCGGCTGGTCCGGGAGAACAGCCTGGTCGAGCCGGTCGGCCCAGGCCGGGGCGAGTACCGCTACCACCCCATGCTGCGCGAGGTGCTGACCGCCGAGCTGTACCGGGAGCTGCCCGCCGAGGTGCCCGCGCTGCTGGGCCGGGCGGCCCGCTGGCACGCCGCGCACGACCAGGCCATCGCCGCGGTGCGCGCGGCCGGGCAGGGCGGTGACTGGGACTTCGGGGCCCAGGTGCTGGCCGACGCTGGCGCGGGCATGCTGTGGCCGGGCGGCCCGGCCGAGCTGGAGGGAGTCCTGGCCGCCTTCCCGCCGGAGCGGCGGGCGGGCGACGCCCCGGTAGCGGCGGCGCTCGCCGCGGCCCGGCTCTGGCAGGGCGACGCGGCCGGGGCCGAGCCGCACCTGGAGTGCGCGCACCGCTCGCTGGACCGGCTGGACTCCGACACGCACCGAGTGGTGGAGCCCTGGCTGACCGCGCTGTCCGTCATGCAGGGCGCCAGCCAGGCCGATGCCGGACCCGACTGGCTGGCCACCCAGTGGTCACGGGCCGAGCAGGCCGAGGAGGCGGCGGCCTCGGTGCCGGAGTACCGGGCGGCCGGGCTGCTGTGGTTCGCGCTGGGCTGCGCACGGCTGCGGCGCTGGGAGATCGAGGCGGCCCGCCACGCGCTGGCCAAGACCAGCGCCCAGCTGGCCGCGGGCAGCCTGCCCGGGCTGCGGG
>JBOHCO010001559.1:0-2425 GCA_050698895.1 Streptosporangiaceae bacterium | reverse complement strand
GGGCCTGAGCAACCGGGAGGTGGGCCGCCTGGTCGGCAAGAGCCCCGGCGCGGTGCGGGTTTCCGCCCACCGCGGTCTTCGCCGGCTCGCCACCCTGGTCGACCGGGAGGGTGTAACCGCATGAGCGGGCCGAGCGCTTCCTCCGGTGAGATGCCCAGGTTCTCCTTGCCCCGCGGGCCAGCCAGCGATCTGGATGACAGCGATCTGGATGACAGCGATCTGGATGACAGCGATCTGGATGACAGCGATCTGGATGACAGCGATCTGGATGACTCTGTGCTGGACATGCTGCTGACCGGGCAGCCGCTTCCCCCCGATGCCCCCCGGCAGGCACGCATGACCGCGGATGCGCTGACCAGCCTGGGCGACCCGCAGCGTCCGGGCGCGCTGGCCGGGGAAGCCGCGGCGCGGTCGGCCTTCGCCCGTACGGCCGCCGCCCCGGCCACTTACTCGCCCGCGACCCGCCTGTCCGGCCGCCGGGCTCGGCCGCGGCGATTCGTCCGTGTGCGCCCGAGGCTGGCTGCCGTTCTGGCTGCGCTGGCCATCTCGCTGGGCGGTACGGTCGCGGCAGCCTACGCCGGGGTGCTGCCCGCACCCATCCAGGATTTCGCGCACCTGACGGTCGGCGCTCCCGCCCCGCACCACGTGGCGCCCCGCCCGGATCCGGGCCGCCACGCGAGGCTGCTGTGCGCTGGCTACCAGCGCGCGCAGGCCCACGGCAACCCCGGCGCCGGTGCCGAGCAGGCAAGAAAGCTGGCCAGGGCGGCCGGGGGCGCAGGCAAGATCAACGGCTACTGCGCCTCTCTTGGGGTGCCCGGCGCCGCGCAGGTGCACCACGGCGCACTCGGGCGCGGCGCCAAGGCCCACCCCGGTCAGGCCAAGGCCAAGGCGCTGGGGAAGCGAAACGCAGCCCACCGCCGGAACCCGCACGCGCACCCGAAGGCCCCCGCTGAGCCCAAGGCCCAGCCCAAAGCCCATCAGCCCCACGCTCAGCCCAAGACCCACGCCTAGCCGGCCACCCATCCGGGACGAGCGGGCCTTGGATCATCCCGGCTGACCTGGGCCAGGTAGCCGGTGTAACGCTGATGGCCCCGTCGGCGCTCTGGTCCCGGCATCCGCGCCCCCATGTGGCCGGTACCGGCCACATGCACACGGCTGGCTGCCCGGACAAGGGCCATTCCGGCACGAGCGAAGGGAATCGAGTTGGCTGCTGCTAGCCAGAGGTTCCATCACACCGGCCGCGGCCGCGGGCGTCGACGGACACTGGGCGAGCTGTCCGGGCCGCAGCTGGCCAGATTCTGCGAGCTGACCGCCGTTGCGGCCGTGCTGATCACCGTGGCGGTCAGCCTCGTAGCGATCGCCATCAGCCAGTGGTGACGGAGGGCGGCCAAAGACCGGGACGCCCGCGCCATCTGAGTGGCGCCGCGAATCTTGACCGGCGGTCTGGCAGTGCCTGCTGGTCCGTGGGTTATGACAGAATGCCGGATCGTGAAGAAAGCGGACATAACTCCCGAACTGGTCTCCCGGCTGGTGGCGGCCCAGTTCCCGCAGTGGGCTGGGCTGCCGGTCCGCCGCGTCGATGCCGACGGCTGGGACAACGCCACCTTCCGTCTCGGGCCGCACATGTCGGTCCGGCTGCCCAGCTCGCCGGCCTACGTCGAGCAGATCGACAAGGAACACCGGTGGCTGCCGGTCCTGGCCCGCCAGCTCCCGCTGCCGATCCCGGAGCCGCTGGCCAAGGGTGAGCCGGGCGCCGGCTTCCCCCGGCCCTGGTCGGTCTACCGCTGGATCGACGGCCAGACCGCCGAGGCCGCGAAGATAGCCGACCGGTGCGAGCTCGCGGCCGACCTGGCCGGCTTCCTCGCCGCCCTCTACGCGGTCGACCCGGCTGGCGGTCCGCTGCCTGGCCCGCACAACTTCCTCCGGGGCGGATCACCGGCCTACTACGACGCCGATACGCGGGCGGCACTGGCCGCGCTGGACGGCATCATCGACACCGACCTGGCCGCCGAGGTCTGGGAGGCGGCCCTGGAAGCCCGGTGGGACGGCCCGCCGGTGTGGTTCCACGGCGATGCCCAGCCCGGCAATCTGCTCCTGGACTCGGCCGGCCGTCTGAGCGCGGTCATTGACTTCGGCACCTCAGGGATCGGTGATCCGGCCTGCGACACGACAATCGCGTGGACGTTCCTGTCCGGGGACAGCCAGCGCGTGTTCAGGGAACGCCTGCCGGTGGATGAGGCGACCTGGACCCGCGGCCGCGGCTGGGCGATCTGGAAGGCGATGATCGTGCTGGTCGAGGAGCTGGACACCGACCCAGACGGCGCCGACTTCACGAAGAACGTCATCAGCAAGATCCTCGCTGATCATCGCGAGGCCCGGTGACACCGTCGCGCTGATCCGCCCATTTCGTGGCTGAGCAGCGGCT
>JBOHCO010001558.1:0-4897 GCA_050698895.1 Streptosporangiaceae bacterium | reverse complement strand
CTGCCCGAGCCGGCTGAGCTGGCCGCCGCGGCGGCCAGGATCGGCTACCCGGTGCTGGTCAAGGCGGCGTTCGGCGGCGGCGGGCGCGGCATGCGGATCGCCAGGGAACCCGGCGAGCTGGCCGAGGCGGTGGCCAGCGCCAGCCGGGAGGCCGCAGCGGCGTTCGGCGACGGCACCGTGTTCATCGAGCGGTACGTGGAGCGGCCGCGGCACATCGAGGTGCAGATCCTGGGCGACACTCACGGCACCGTGGCCCACCTGTTCGAGCGGGAGTGCTCGATCCAGCGCCGCTACCAGAAGATCATCGAGGAGGCGCCCTCGCCGGCCGTGGACGAACGGCTGCGCGCCGAGCTGGGCGCGGCCGCGGTCACCGCGGCCCGGGCCATCGGCTACGTGGGCGCGGGCACCGTCGAGTTCGTCATGGCGCCGGACGGCGCGTTCTGGTTCCTGGAGGTCAACACCCGGCTCCAGGTCGAGCACCCGGTGACCG
The DNA here is from genome assembly GCA_050698895.1 of Streptosporangiaceae bacterium. Lineage (GTDB taxonomy): Bacteria > Actinomycetota > Actinomycetes > Streptosporangiales > Streptosporangiaceae > DASUBV01. The sequence continues at coordinate 4,407 of JBOHCO010001558.1, read as the reverse complement.
AGCTGATCACCGGCCTGGACCTGGTCCGGCTCCAGCTCGAGATCGCCGAGGGCGCGCCGCTGCCGCCCGAGGTGACCGGCGCCCGGATCGGCGGGCATGCCATCGAGGCCCGGCTGTGCGCCGAGGACCCGCGGGCCGGGTTCCGGCCCGCGGCCGGGGTGCTGCACCGGTTCGACATCCCGGCCCTGCCCGGGGTCCGCACCGATACCGGGGTGGCCGACGGGAGCGTCGTGGGCGTGCACTACGACTCGATGCTGGCCAAGGTCATCGCGCACGGGCCGACCAGGGACGCGGCGCGGCGGCGGCTGGCCCGCGCGCTGGCCGGGGCCTGGCTGCACGGGGTCACCACCAACCGGGACCTGCTGGTCGCGGTGCTGCGCGAGCCCGAGTTCGCGGCCGGCCAGATCGACACCGGCTACCTGACCCGCCACGACCCGGCCGAGCTGGACGGCGGGCCGGGCCAGGCCGCGCTGGACCTGCACCTGGCCGCCGCCGCCCTGGCCGCCCAGGCCGCCCGGCGGGCCGCCGCCCCGGTGCTGGCCGGGCTGCCGTCCGGCTGGCGCAACGTGCGCAGCGCGGACCAGCACGCCGTCTACGCCTGCGACGGGGAGCGGCACGAGGTCCGGTACCGGCTGGGCCGCGCCGGGCTGGCGGTGGCGGTGGACGGCCGGCCGCTGGACGGCGCCGAGCTGGGCGCGGGCCGCGCCGACCACGTGGAGCTGACGGTGGCCGGGATCACCCGGCAGTTCAGCGTGCACCAGGTCGGCGACGCGGTGTACGTGGACAGCCCGCTCGGCGCGACCGCGCTGACCGAGGCCGAGCGGTTCCCCGAGCCCGACGCGCTGGCCGCCGCGGGCTCACTGCTCGCGCCGATGCCCGGCACCGTGGTGCGGGTGGCCGTGGCGGCGGGCGACAAGGTCGAGGCGGGCGCGCCCGTGGTGATCCTGGAGGCGATGAAGATGGAGCACGTGGTGACGGCCCCGGCCGCCGGGGTGGTAGCCGAGGTGGCGGTCCAGGCCGGCCAGGCCGTGGACGCCGGTGCCGAGCTGGCCCGCGTCGACCCGGCCGAGTCAGTCGAGCCGGCGGAGTCATGAGCATGGCCGCGCAGCCCAGGGGGGACACCGCGCACCCTGGGGACACCCCAGACCCCGGCAGCCCTATCCCCCCCGAACCGCCTGCCGGCGGCCGACCAGAGGTCACCTACGAGCTGGCCGGGCCGGTGGCCTGGCTGACCATCAACCGGCCCGAGGCGCGCAACGCGCTGTCGGCCGGGGTGCGGGCCGGGCTGTTCGACGGCCTGCGGCGGTTCAACGCCGACGACGAGGTGCTGGTGCTGGTGCTGACCGGCGCCGGCGGCAAGGCATTCTGCGCCGGCGGTGACCTCAAGGAGATGGCCGCCGCGGGCCTCGAGGTGCCGCCGCCGGACTACGTGCCCCAGCCGGGCCGCAACATCGAGGTGGCCAAGCCGATCATCGCGGCGGTCAACGGCGTGGCCTACGCAGGCGGCTTCCTGCTGGCCCAGAGCTGTGATCTGTGCCTGGCCGCGGACACCGCCCTGTTCGCGATCACGGAGGCCAAGGTGGGCCGGGGCGCGCCGTGGGCCGCGCCGCTGCCCTGGCTGATCCCGCCGCGGATCGCGATGCAGCTGCTGCTGACCGGTGAGCCGATCAGCGCCGAACGGGCCTGCCAGGTGGGCCTGGTCAACGAGGTGGTGCCCGCGGCGGACCTGCGCTCCCGGGCCCAGGCGGTGGCCGAGCGGATCGCGGCCAACGCCCCGCTGTCGGTGCGGGCGGCCAAGCGGACCGTGGGCCTGATCGCCGAGCAGCCGCTGACCCGGGCCTTCGAGGCCGCCGAGCGGATCTGGGAGCCGGTCTACCGCAGCGCAGACGCCCAGGAGGGCCCGGCCGCCTTCCGGGAGAAGCGGGCTCCCGTCTGGACCGGCCGCTGATGGCCGTCGACATGGCCGCGCTGGTGGCCGACCTGGCCGCGGAGTCGGCCGAGCTGACCGCGATGCTCGGGCCGCTGGACCCCGGCGACTGGGACCGGCCCACCCCGGCCGACGGCTGGGCCATCCGGGATCAGGTCAGCCACCTGGCCTACTTCGACGAGACCGCGACCATGGCCGCCACCGACCCGGACCGGTTCCGGGCCGAGGCGGCCCAGCTCAAGGCGCGGGCCGCGGTGTTCGCCGACGTGGTGGCGGCCGACCACCGCGGGATGGACCCCGCCGCCCTGCTGGACTGGCTGGGCACCGCGCGCGGGCGGTACCTGCGGACGTTCGCGGGCCTGGACCCGGCCACCCGGCTGCCCTGGTACGGCCCGCCCATGAGCGCCGCCTCCTCGGTCACCGCCCGGCTGATGGAGACCTGGGCCCACGGCCAGGACATCGCCGACACGCTCGGGGTGACCCGCCCGGCCACCGCCCGGCTGCGGCACATCGCCCACCTCGGGGTGGCGACGCGCGACTTCGGCTTCATGGTGCACGGCCAGCCGGTGCCCACCGCGCCGGTCCGGGTCGAGCTGACCGCCCCCGACGCGAGCACCTGGACCTGGGGCCCGCCGGAGGCTTCCGACCTGGTCCAGGGCGACGCGCTGGACTTCTGCCTGCTGGTCACCCAGCGCCGCCACCGGCGGGACACCGGGCTGCGCACGTCCGGCCCGGTGGCCGCGGCCTGGCTGGCGGTGGCCCAGGCCTTCGCGGGCCCGCCCGGACCCGGCCGCCCGCCGCTGGGGGGCGACGCCGGTGCCTGAGCCGACTGAGCGGCAACCGGTCCGCGTAGCCAACTGCTCCGGGTTCTACGGCGACCTGCTCGACGCCGCACGGCAGATGGTCGAGGGCGGCCCCATCGACGTGCTGACCGGCGACTACCTGGCCGAGCTGACCATGCTGATCCTGTGGAAGGCACGCCAGAAGGACCCTGCGGCCGGGTACGCCCGGACCTTCCTGGCCCAGCTCGAGCAGGTGCTCGGCACCTGCCTGGACCGCGGCATCAAGGTCGTGACCAACGCGGGCGGGCTCAACCCGGCCGGGCTGGCCGACGAGGTCGGCAAGGTCGCCGCCGCCCTCGGCCTGCAGCCCCGGGTGGCCTACATCACCGGCGACGACCTGCTGGGCCAGATCCCCGGCCTGCTGGCGGCTGGCGTGGACCTGGCTCACCTGGACACCGGCCAGCGGCTGGCCGACGCCGGCGTGCAGCCGGTCACGGCCAGCGCCTACCTGGGATCCTGGGGCATCACCCGGGCGCTGGAGGCCGGCGCGGACATCGTCATCTGCCCGCGGGTCACCGACGCGGCGCTGACCGCGGGCCCGGCCGCCTGGTGGCACCACTGGGACCGGACCGACTTCGACCGGCTGGCGGGCGCGGTGATCGCGGGCCACGTCATCGAGTGCGGGCCCCAGGCCTGCGGCGGCAACTACTCGTTCCTGAGCGAGATCACCGACCGGCGCTACCCCGGCTTCCCCATCGCCGAGGTGGCCGCCGACGGCAGCAGCGTGATCACCAAGCACGACGGCACCGGCGGGCTGGTGTCGGCCGGGACGGTCACCGCCCAGCTGCTGTACGAGATCGACGGCCCGGCCTACCTGGGCCCCGACGTGGTCGCGCACTTCGACTCGGTCGCGCTGACGGCGGACGGGCCGGACCGGGTGCGGATCTCGGGGGCCCGCGGCACCCCGCCGCCGCCGACCCTCAAGGTGGCGATGAACTACCGCGGCGGCTACCGCAACACCATGACGCTGGTGCTGACCGGGCTGGACATCGAGGAGAAGGCGGCCTGGGCGCGGGCCGAGCTGTTCGGGCTGCTGGGCGGCGAGGACCGGTTCGAGCGCACCGACGTCCGGCTGCTGCGCTTCGACCAGCCCGACGCGCCCGCCAACGAGCAGGCCACCGCGCACCTGCGGGTGACGGTGCTGGACCCGGACCAGCGCCGGGTGGGCCGGGCGTTCTCGGACGCGGTGCTGGCCCTGGCCCTGGGCGGCTACGCCGGCTTCCACACGACCACGCCGCCCACCGGGGCCAGCGAGTACGGGGTGTTCTGGCCCGCGCTGGTGCCGGCGGACGTGGTGGAGCAGACGGTCGTGCTGCCCGACGGCAGCCGGCAGGTGGTGCCGCACACCCAGCAGCTGACCGGCGGCCAGCCGGAGGCGGTCCGCGGCGCGGGCCGCCGGTCGGGACCAGGCCAGCCGGAGGACCTGGGTGACCCGGCGGGACCAGGCCAGCCGGAGGGCCCGGGTGACCCGGCGGGACCAGGCAGCCCAGGGGGCCTGGGCGACCCGGCGGGACCAGGCAGCCCGGGCGGCCCAGGTCACCTGGCGGGACCGGGTAGCCACTGGGGCCCAGGAGAGGAGTCCCGCCGGGCGCCGGGCGGCGGACCCGGCCCGGCGGGCCCGGCCGGGCCGACCCGGCG
>JBOHCO010001557.1:0-2152 GCA_050698895.1 Streptosporangiaceae bacterium | reverse complement strand
TGCTGTTCCTGGCCGGCGGCAACGCGCTGGCGCCGGGCCGGTTCGACGCGCTGGGGTTCGTCCTGGCCGGCGCGAGCCTGGGCCTGCTGATGTACGGGGTGTCGGAGGGGCCGATCCGGAGCTGGGATTCGGGCGTGGTGCTGGGCACGATCGGCGCCGGGGCGGTGCTGCTGGGGCTGCTGGTGCTGGCCGAGCTGCGCCGGCCGCAGCCGCTGATCGACCTGCGGCTGCTGGGCGACCGGCTGTTCCGGTCCTGCAACGGGGTGATGCTGCTGGCGTCGGCGGCGTTCATCGGCACGCTGTACGTGGTCTCGCTGTTCTTCCAGGACGGCCGCGGGCTGTCGGCGCTGGGCTCGGGGCTGAGCACGTTCCCGGAGGCGCTGGGCGTGATGGCGGGCGCGCAGCTGGCCAGCCGGTGGCTGTACCCAGGGCTCGGGCCGCGCCGCAACATCGCGCTGGGCCTGGTCGGGGTGACGGCCTCGATCGGCCTGATGAGCCTGGTCGGCGCCGAGACCAGCCTGTGGTGGATGCGGCTGCTGATGTTCACGCTGGGCGTGGGCATGGCGCAGGTCTTCGTGCCGGCCCAGGCGGCGGCCTTCGCGACGATCTCGCCGGAGGCCACCGGCCGGGCCTCGACCATGTTCAACGTCGGCCGCCAGCTCGGCAGCGCGGCGGGCGTGGCGGTGCTCACCACGGCGGTCGTGGCGGTGGGCGCGACGCGGACGGTGGCGGGCCGGGTGACGCCGGACCTGACCGCTTATCACGTGGCGTTCCTGGTCGCGGCGGGCGTCGCGGCGGTGGCCGCGGTGGTCGCGCTGACCATTCACGACGCCGACGCGGCTTCGACCATCGTCCGCCGGGGCGGCCAGAAGCCGGAGCCGGAGCCGCTGGCGGCTTGACAGGCCCTCAGGCTAACGGCTATCTATAAGATAACTGTTAGCCATAAGGCAGTTGGCTACAGCGCGGTCAGATCTCCGACGGAGGGCCGTGCTCGCGGGCCAGACCCTGCTCGCCTGAGGCCTGGCGGGCCGTGACCTGCGGCACCGGCCGGCGCAGCCGCTGCTGCTCGTGCTGGTCCTGGCGGCGGCCATGGCCACGCTGACCCTGGGCCTGGTCCTGCACGGGGTGACCAGCGCGCCCTTCGGCCAGACCCGGGCGGCGCGCGACGATCAACGGCGGCTTCGTGGCGGTGGACCAGGTCCCGGCGGCCACCGGCAGGAAGACGAGGCAGCCGTACCGGATGAACACGGTGACGGGTTCTCGTACCAGTTCGTCAGCGCCGACCCCTCGGGCCGGCACGTGCTCTTCGACGCGGGCACGACCAGGACCGGCGTTAACGGCTGGATCGACCGGGGCAAGCTGATCCGGCTGCGGCCCGCGGGCAACAACGTCTTCAGCGGGGCCTGGTGAGGAGCTACCTCGGCGAGCGGGCATGACCGGTCATCGCGGCGTGTCGGCACGACTCGCGGAGGGTGCGGCCGTTACGCTGGGCGCATCCTCCACTTCGATGTACAGCTCCCGGCCACCCGGCAGTATCACGCCCAGTGAGTAGGAGATGATCCCGCCGGGCATGTCAGTCTGGCCGAGGATCCTGATGTCGATGACCTCGGGATGGAAGACCAGCAGGCGGCACACCAGACTGCCCGCGTGATCCCGGGTCAGCGCGGTGTCGGGCGGCACGGCGGTGACGGGCAGCACAGTGTCGGCAGGCACGGTGTCGGCAGGCACGGTGTCGGGCCACGCTGAATGGCGTTTTCGATCACATACATAAGGTAACCCGGCGTGACCGCAAGAACCCGGAATGAGCGCTCTACCCCGGCGCGGCGTGTCGCGCTGCCCGGATAGTCGCGTAATCTCACCAAGACCGGTAATGGCGCGATCCGTCACGCACTGGGCCTCAGCGTCCCATGTGCCGTTCATCTGATAATCCGAGCCTGTTTGCCCCATGGCTACCCGCGATCCGTACGGTATGCGCCGTGACGGAATCCGGACTGGTCGTCGACGCCCGCGGGGTGACCAAGTGGTTCGGCGAGACTACCCCGGTGACAAGAAGATCCTGATGCCCGACCAGGTGCCCGGCCACAACCTCCCGGCCGACTACCTCGGCGACTAGCACCGGACAGCCAGCCCGCCGGGGGCCCGCCCGGCGGGC
>JBOHCO010001556.1:0-8463 GCA_050698895.1 Streptosporangiaceae bacterium | reverse complement strand
GCATCAGCCTGGTCTCGATGGCCGACGTCCAGGGCACGCCGCTGGCCGAGCTGAGCGTGGCCGACTTCGAGCGCCCGGTGCTGACCGCGCTGCGGGCTACGTTCATCACCGCCGAAGGCGGCCGCGCGGCACATGATCCGGCAGGGCTCGGGGGTCATCCTGATGTTCGGCGGCTACGGTGACCCGGCACGTGGGTCACGTGGCTGCGTTCGCCGCCTCCGACTACGCGCGGAGCATGACCGCCACGGCGCTCAACCTGACCTGCGGCGCGGTGGTCAGCTAGGCCCCGGCTGCGACGTGATCCGCTGAGCGGCTACACCCACGACCGGGCGGCTGACCAGGAAGGCCGCCGCGACGACGACGACCGCGGCCACGATCAGCAGCAGCAGCCGGTAGCTCACCACGGTGATCAGCGCCGCGCCCAGCCCGACCGACACCACCTGGGGCACGGTGACGCTGAGCCCGAATGCGCCGGACACCCGGCCGATCACCTCCGCAGGAGTGCGCCGCTGGATGGCGGTTACGGCCGCCACGTTCACCCAGGGACTGAGGAACCCGGCCAGCACTACGCCGATGATCACGGGCACGATGCTGGGCAGCGTCAGCAGCAGCACCGCGGCGGCCCCGCAGGCCAGCGCGAGCGCGGTCAGCCGGGCCTCGGACAGGCGCTTGAGCAGCCTCGCGGCGGTCAGGCCGCCGGCGACGGCGCCGATGCCCTGGATGGTCATCAGCACCCCGATGAACGCGGGCTTGTCGTGCAGGCCGACGGTGACCACCGAGAAGCATGCCGACTCGACGAAGCCGATCACCAGCATGGCCAGCGCGAGCGCGATCGTGATCGAGCGCAGCACCGGCTCGCTGCCGAGGAACCGGAAGCCTGCGGTGAACTCGCCGCGCGGCCGCGGCCCGGCGGCCCGCTCGGGCCGGGGCTCGTCGACGCGCAGCGCGATCAGCGAGGCCACCGCGACCAGGAAGGTGCCCGCGTCGATCTCGGCCACGACGGGCCCGCCGAGGAGCACGAGCACGCCCGCCCCCACCAGCGGGGTGATGATCCGCAGGCCCTCGTTCAGGGTCTGCTGCGCGCCGTTGGCCTCGGCCAGCAGGTCGCCTGGCACCAGGGCGGGCAGCAGCGCGGTCTCGGCCGGATTTATCGCGCTGCCGATCACCCCGTAGGCGAAGACGACCAGGTAGATGAGCCAGATCTGGCTGCGGTGATGGACCAGGGTGAGCGGCAGGACCACCGCGGCGGCGGCCAGGTTGGCGCAGATCAGGAACGGCCGGCGGCGGAACCGGTCGGCGATCACGCCGCCCAGGGGGGAGAACAGGCTCCCGGCCGCGTAGCAGAACACGACCAGGCCGGCCGCGGCCGAGCTGCCGGTCAGCTCCTTGATCCAGATCGCCATGGCCAGCCACAGGGCGGAGTCCCCGAGGGTGGAGACGACGTCGCCCAGCAGGTAGATCCGCGCGTTACGGATCCGGAGTAGCTGACGCATCCCGATCTCCGGTCTGGGCGCTGTTGAGGACGTGGATGAAGGTGACTAGCTCGAACGGCTGGTAGCCAGGCGGGCGCTGAGCCGGGTCCGCCCGGTTGAGGTACGGCGTCAGCAGCGCGCTGAGCTGCTCACGCAGCCGGGCCATCTCGGCCGGGGTGGCGAACACGATGGACTGGTGGGCGCCGGTGACCGCGCGCACGTCCTCGGGAAAGCCGGGTCGGGCCAGCTCGAAGGCGCGGATGTGGTCGATGAAGCGCTCGATCACGACCGTGGACAGGGCGCGGGCGGCCTGCTCGACGGCCGGGTCGTCGCTGTCGTCGGTGATGGACACGCTGGACTGGGCCAGCCGCCAGGGCCGTTCCCGGCCGGGCCCGCGGCCGGCCTCCTCGATGAGGTCCAGCCGGCCCAGCACCCGCAGATGGTAGGCGCAGGCCGTCGGGCTCTCGCCGACGACCTCGCTGGCCTGGGTGGCGGTGAGCGCGCCGGACAGGGCAATGGCCTCCATCAGCGCCAGCCGGGTCGGGTGGGCCAGCGCCTGGAGCGACCGGGCATCGCCGATCGTCCGGGTCGGCCGGGACGCGGGGTTGTCTGGCCGCGAGGCTGAGTCACCACCGCCCCGCCGCGGCTGGTGCTCGCTGCTGCTCCCGCCGCCCCCGGTACCTGTTCCACGCCCGCGCATGCCGCCAGCCTAATCCTCGAAATGTTATTTCGAAAGGTCCTTTCGAGGATGCTGGCTCCTGTTCACGGCGAGGGCCTAGGATTCGGCCCAGACCACAACACAGCTTCGGCGGCCCGGAACTCGCGGCCGCCGGCAGCCGGCATGGAGGCCAGCATGGGTGATCCGCAGGTGCTGTCGGTCCGGCCCGAGGCCGGGCAGTTCGCGTGGACCTTCGGCGGCGTGCCGCCCGTGGCCCGCATCACGCCGGGGACGGTGCTGGAACTGTGGACCGAGGACTGCTTCGCCGGCCGGGTCAAGGGTCCGGGCGACCTGGTCTCGGAGGTCTGCGAGTTCCCGTTCCTGAACCCGCAGACCGGGCCGTTCTACGTCGAGGGCGCCGAGCCGGGCGACACCCTGGCCGTGCACTTCGTCTCGCTGGAGCCGTCCAGGGACTGGGCCGCGTCCACCACCGTGCCGCTGTTCGGGGCGCTGACCTCCACCCACCTGACCGCCACCCTCCAGGACCCGCTGCCCGAGGTGGTGTGGATCTGGGAGCTGGACCGGACCAAGGGCACCTGCCAGTTCACGGCCAGGGACAGCGACTTCACCGCCGAGTTGCCGCTCAACCCGATGCACGGCACGGTCGGGGTGGCACCGGCCAACCTGGAGGTGCGCTCGGCGCTGGTCCCTGACGCGTTCGGCGGCAACATGGACACCCCGGAGATGCGCGCCGGCGTGACCTGCTACCTGGGCGTGAACGTGGCCGGGGCGCTGCTGTCGGTCGGCGACGGCCACGCCCGCCAGGGCGAGGGCGAGACCTGCGGCGTGGCGGTGGAGTGCGCGATGAACACGGTGCTCATCGTGGACCTGATCAAGGGCCAGCCGACGCCGTGGCCGCGACTGGAGTCCGACACCCACATCATGTCGACGGGCTCGGCCCGGCCGCTGGAGGACGCGTTCCGGATCGCCCAGCTGGACATGGTGCAGTGGGTGGCGGCCAGCCTGGGCCTGTCCATGCTGGACGCCTACCAGTTCGTGACCCAGGCGGTGGAGGCGCCGCTGGCCAACGTCTGTGACACCAACTACACGTCGGTGGCCAAGCTGCGCAAGGACTACCTGCCCGTGCGGGCCGGCCACGAGATGCACGGCCACCTGCGCGAGGTGGCCCGCGGCTACCTGGGCGGCTAGCTGCTGGTGAGCAGGCCCCCCGCCAGCCCAGTCCTGGCGGGGGGCCTGCCGTCTATGGGCGCCGTCGGCCGACGCGGCTACTGAGTGACCGGCAGCGGGTCGGTCTCCAGGCTCTCCTCGCCCTCCAGCAGGGCGGGCGCGTTCCGCAGCGCGTCGGGCCGCAGCCAGCCCAGGATCAGGGCGTAGGCGATGCCAACCACGATGAGGCCGATCGTGAGCCAGGGCAGGGTGTTCAGCGGACTGGACTGGCCGGGGCGCAGGTCGCCCCAGATCGGGATGGCCAGGACGGCGATGCCGATGATCGGCGTCACCACCCACAGCCAGACGTTCTTGCGGATGCCGTTGCGACGGAACTTCACGAACTCCACGATCAGCGCGAGGTTGGCCACCAGGTACATGATGATCAGCCCGAGGATCCCGAAGGTGCTCAGCAGGGTCACCGCCGTGCCCGGGTCGGTGAAGGCCAGCGAGATGACGCCGATGGCGATGCTCGGCGCGACGAACGCGATCGCGGCGACGGCCGGGGTCTTGAACCGGGGCAGGACCGAGCCCAGCGCGCGGGGCCACAGCCCGCCGCGCCCGCCGGCGAAGATCACCCTCGAGGTCTGCGTGTTGGCGGCCACGTAGGAGCTCGTCACGCTGGACAGGAAGATCCAGGTGATCAGCGGCGCCACGAACGGCAGGAAGGCCCTGGCCGCGGTACGGAACGGGTTGCCGTCGGCCGCCAGCGTGCCGGCGTGGCCTACGCCGAACGCGATGACCAGGGCATAGGAGCCCAGGACATAGATGATCCCGCTGACGATCACTGTGCCCAGCACCGCCAGCGGCACGGTGCGCCGCGGGTTGCGGGTCTCCTCGGCCAGCGGCGCGGCGGCCTCGAACCCGCCGAACGCCAGCACGGCCAGGCTGAACGCCACCAGCACGTCCTTGGCATTCCCGCTCGGCCAGTGGAACGGCGTCGCCGACAGGCCGCTGGTCCCGCCCTTGACCAGGATTGTCACGCTCAGGGCTAGCAGCAGCGCGACCTCGAACACATACAGGACGACGGTGACCCGGACGCCGAACTTGAGCCCGACTACCACCGGCGCGACCACGAGGATGCCGTAGACGATCGTGACGATGCCGGTCAGGCCCCAGACGTGCACGTTGTTGAACACGTTCTGCACGATGTAGCTGCCGACGAAGATGTAGATGCCGCCGAAGGCGATGATGTACCCGAGGATCGTGATGATGCCGACCGCGGTGGCGACCCTGGTGCCGATCGCGCGGGTGATGTAGGTGATGAACGAGCCGGCGCTGGGGTAGACGCCGGAGAACTGGGCCAGGCTGCTCGCGGTCGCCACCATCCCGACCATGCTGATCAGGAAGATCAGCGGCGCGGACGCGCCCGCGAGCGCGACCATGACGCCGGTGGTGAAGAACAGGTTGAAGGCCGGGGCCACCTGGGCCAGGCCCGGCATGATGACCCCGAACAGGCCGAGCTGGCCGCGCTCCAGGGACACGGGGGCGGGCGGGGAGGTCTGCGTCGAGGCCATGGTCTAGCCCTTTCCCTGCTGCTTGATGAACGAGAGGAAGGCCTGGTTGAACTCGGCCGGGTGCTCCCACAGGCAGGCGTGGCCGCCGGGGGTGGTGGCCCACTCCGCGCCGGCCACCCCCTCGTGCAGCTTGCGGGACAGCGAGACCGGGATGAGGATGTCCTGCTCGCCCGCCAGGACCAGGGTGGGGGTGGTGATCTGGCCCAGGCGGGCGGTGGTGTCGTGCTGCTGGATCACGGCCAGCTGGGCCAGGTAGGCGTGCACCGGCTGGTCCATGTACCGCATGGCCTGCTCGAACTCGGCCAGCTCGGCCCCGCGCTGGGAGAAGAACGGCACGGTGAACGCCCACAGCGTCACGTCGCGCATGATGAACGGCACCCCGAGCACCGGCGCCATGTCCTGCCACATCGCGAACATCCGCGAGCAGAACGGCCCCGGCGCGGCGTAGGTGCAGCCGAAGGTGACCGAGCGCAGGTCACCGCCGTAGGCCAGCGCGTACTCCTGCGCGATCATGCCGCCCATGGACACGCCCATGAGGTGGAAGCCGGTGATGCCGAGCAGGTCGACCAGCGCCTTGGCGTCGTCGGCCAGCATCCGGCTGGAGTACGGCCCGGCCGGCTTGGAGCTGGCCCCGATGCCCCGGTTGTCGAATCTGAGCACCCGGTAGCCCGCGGCCAGGAAGTCGTCCACCTGGTAGGCCCAGGTCCCCAGGTCGTCGGCCAGCCCGTTGATCAGGACGATCGTCTCGTCCCCGTCGCCATCTAGCTGGTATCTGATGCTGATGTCATTGATCGTGGCTACGGGCATGGAGGTCTCCTTCGGACCGAAGCCTGATGCGAGCGTGAAGTTCCCTGATCATGTCCTCGGTCAGGGAGAAGTGCTGGGCCGCTGCGCGGGCGGCGATCGCCGCGTCGCCGGCGATAACCGCCTCGGCCAGTTCGGGGTGCTGGTGCAGGGCCCGCCGCCGGACCGCTGGTGAGTAGGGCTCGGCGTCGAACCCCAGGCTGACTTCCCGGCGGATCCGGGCGCTGAGCTCGGTCAGCCGCGTGTTGTGCGCGGCCTGGGTGATGGCCAGGTGGACGGCCCCGTCGGCGAGCCGGGACTCCTCCCGGTTCTGGGCTCGCTCGTAGGCGATTACCGCCTCGCGGATGGCCTTGATGTCGTCGTCGTCGCGCCGCTCGGCCGCGGTGCGGGCGATCTGCTGCTCGATGAGCTGGCGGAAGTCCAGCACCTCGGTCAGCTCTTCCCAGGCGGGCAGCAGCGCGCGGCGGATCATCTCCTCCGACTCGGCCGTGCCCGCGTCGGTCTGCACGAACGTGCCGCCGCCGCGGCCGCGCCGGGTGGTGACGTAGCCGGCCGCGTGCAGCCGCTGGAGTGCCTCGCGGACCGTGGTCCGGCTGACCCCGAGCTGCGTGGCCAGCTCGCGCTCGGACGGCAGCTGCTGACCGGGCACGAACTCGCCCAGCGCGATCGCGGTCACGAAGCGCTCGGCGATCCGCTCGCCGGCCGTCCGCAGCGTGAGCGGGGTGAGCAGCTGGCCGAAGGGGTCGATCGCGGGCGGCGTGCCTGCGGCGGGCGTGACGCCTGCGCCCTCGTCTGGCGCCGCCGGGCGGGCGGCGCTGTCGCTGGTCTCGCTCATCGGCTCGGGCCGGAGTCCGCGGCATCCGGCAGGCCGGGCGTGGCCAGCATGGTCTGCGGGGCGTCGAGGCTGATGGCCTCCGGGGTGCGGCCCGACAGGCCGCCGGCCGCGAAGTACCGGGCGATGAACCGGGCCATGGTGCGGGCGCCGCCGATGATGCTGGCCAGCTCCACCGCCTCGTCGGCCGCGTGGATGTTGCGGGCCCGCGGCCCGTAGGCCAGGGCGGGCCGGTCGAACTGGTTCAGGTAGTACCTGGCGTCGGTGGTCGACCCCATGACCAGCCGCCGCGGCTGGCTGCTGTGCGCCCAGCAGTGCGCGTTCGACAGGGCGGCGGCCAGCGGGTGCTCCGGGGCGAGCAGGTATCCCTCGGCCCGGTAGCCCGTCGGCCGCACGGTCGGCGGATGCTCGGCCAGCCAGGGGTGCAGCTGCGCGGCGACCCGCACCGCGGCCTGCACTCGCTCGAAGGCCTGCTGCGGCGTCCAGGCCCGGGGGTAGCCGACCCGCACCCCCAGCCGGGCCGAGCCCGGCACGCTGGACGGCCAGTCGCCGGCGGCGACCGTGCCCGGGTTGACGTTGTACGGGCTGGCCACCTCGCTGAACGCCGGGTCATCGCGACGGGCGCTCATCTCGGTTTCAAGGTCGGCCAGCGCCCGCAGGATGACGGGCATGAACTGAACCGGGTTAACCGCCCGGTCGGCGGCCTCGGCGTGGGCCGGGATGCCGTCGATGCCGATCTCCACCCACAGCACCCCGACGCCGCCCAGCAGCAGATCCAGGCCGGTGGGCTCCAGCATCACCACCGCGTCACCCAGCACCCCGGCCCGGCAGGCGGCCAGCGTGCCGTTGCCGGTGCATTCCTCCTCGATGACGCTGAGGAAGGTCAGCTCCCCGGTGATCGAGTCCGGCATGACCCGGCGCAGCGCCTCGATGGCGAGCAGGCCCATGGCGAACCCGCCCTTCATGTCCCCGGCTCCGCGGCCGGTCAGCCAGCCGTCGACCCGGCGGGGGGTGAAGGGCGCGGCCGACCACCTGGCGTCCTCGGCCGGCACCACGTCGACATGGCCGTTGAGCAGGAGCGAGGGGCCCGAGCCCGGGTTGATGCGGCCGACCACGTTGTCCCGGCCCGCGTAGGAGGCCTGGGCCACGCCGCCGGGGGCGCCGTCGGCCGTCTCCGGCGGCACGGGCACCGCGGCCACGCCGAAGCCCAGCCGCTCCAGCTCGGCCGCGACGATCTCCTGCGCCTGCGCCTCGTGACCGACGGTGCTCGGCGCGGCGACGAGCTTCTCCAGGAACGCGAAGGCGGCCTCGGCTCCGGCCTCGATGGCGTGATCGACCGCCTCGAAGCTGCCCGGTGCGTAGCCGACTGGGTCGCAGTCAGCCGACCCGTAGCCGATGGCCACGCCTCCCCCTTGTCGCACGGTGTTGGCCGCGCCCTAGTTGCCCGCGGTGTTTGTCCGCGGTGCTGTCACAGAGCGTGTGGTCTAAAGGACTGTTCTTTAGACCACTAAAGCAGCGCGGCACCCCGGCGTCAAGAGGTCACCAGATGGTCAAGGCGCCCCGCCGGGCGGCCTCTGGCGCTGGTCAGCGTGCTAGCTGGGGACCCAGTCGAAGACGTCGGGGTCGGGGCCGGTCCGGTGGTTCTGGTTGAGCCCGGAAATCCTGGCCACCTCCTCGGTCGACAGCTCGAACCCGAACAGGTCGAAGTTCTCGGACACCCGGGCCGGCGTCACCGACTTGGGGATGACCACGTTCCCGAGCTGGATGTGCCAGCGCAGCACCACCTGGGCCGCCGTGCGCTCGTGAGCCTTGGCGATCTCCACGATGGCCAGGTCGTCGAGCACCGCGCCCTGCGCGATCGGCGACCAGGCCTCGGTGGCGATGCCCAGCTCCGTGTCCACGCTACGCAGCGTGACCTGAGTCAGGTACGGGTGCAGCTCGATCTGGTTCAGG
>JBOHCO010001555.1:0-3591 GCA_050698895.1 Streptosporangiaceae bacterium | reverse complement strand
ACAGGTACCCGCTGGCCTCGTCGCCGCCGCTGGCGTCGTTGTCCTCGCGGCGCCCGTAGCGGGTGCCTTCCGCGGTCACCCGGCGCGTCACGACCAGGTACTCCTGGCCGCATTCCCGGCAGAAGGCGGTCGGCAGCAGGATGCGCTCCGCGCCGCCCGGCCCGGCCTCGGGCGCGGTGACCTGATAGGTGCTGGTCACGTGGCGAGTCGCTGGCTCTTCCAGGGTGACGTAGACGTTGTCGCCCTTCGACAGGAACTGGTGCAGCCGGAAGGCAAACACTGGTCGGCCGGTCGCCGGGTTGATGACCCGTGAACCGGCCTGGAGCGTCTCCTTGATGGCCCGGACACAGGCTCCGTCGCTCTCGCCGGTCTGCCCGGCGAGCTGGCGTGCGGCCTCGGGCAGGGTCAGCGGCCGGCGCCGGCGCCGTGGTCGATCGCCGGGGTTGTCCTGCTCGAACCCGAAGACATCCTCGATCCAGGCGGCCAGGGCGTCAGCGGTGAAGGCCGTGAACTCACCCGGCGGCTCGCCGTCGGTGATGCGCCGCCGCAGTGCGGTCGGGTCGGTGGCGGCCGGGTCGGTGGCGGCCGGGTCGGTGGCCCGGTCCAGCGTCTCGCCGATCACGCGCGCGGGCTGCACCGGAATGCCGAAAAGCGTGGTCGCCACTTTCGCGACCTCACGATGCTGATCGCTGGCGTCCCCCTCCGTGGTCATCGTCGCGGAGGTGCCGACGCACTGGATATCGGGCGCGCCGCACGTCTCGCGGAGTCGGCGAACGAGAAGCGCCACATCCGCGCCCTGGCGGCCGCGGTAGGTGTGCAGCTCGTCAAGGACCAGGAACCACAGGCCCGTGGCCGCCTCGATGAGCTTCCGCTCCCTGGGCCGGGTGAGGACCAGCTCCAGCATCACGTAGTTCGTCAGCAGGATGTCCGGAGGATCGGCGATGATGTCCGCCCGGGTCTGCGTCGACTCCTGGCCCGTATAGCGATTGAACGTGACGGGAGGACCGTCCGGGTAGCCGGTGGTCAGGAACTTCTCCAGCTCCCTGAGCTGGCTGTTGGCCAGCGCGTTCATCGGGTAGACGACGATGGCCTTGATGCCCGGCCGGTAGGTTCCCGCGGCCTTGGCCCGGAGCACGCGGTCAACGATCGGGATGATGTAGGCCAGGCTCTTGCCCGAGCCGGTGCCGGTCGTCAGCACATAGCTGCTGCCGGTCCGCGCCGCCTCGATGGCCTCGCGCTGGTGCTGGTGGAGCCGCAGGACCGGACCGTCGTGGCGAGCGTCCTTCAGCCGGAAAATGCTCTCGCACTCGGGGTGGAGCAGCCCTTCCCGGACCAGTTCCGTGACCGTGCCGCCAGAGGCGAAGTTCGGGTTCAGCGACAGCCATGGATCGGGCCACTGGTATCCGCGGTCCATCCGCCGCGCGACGTGCTCGCTGATCCTCTTGTCGTGGATCTCGACAAAACTGCCGGTGAAGTCCCGGTAATCCTCGATCAGCCGGTCCCGAACCCGGAAGACATCCATCCAGCGCCCCGACCTGCCGCGCGTTGGCGACTCGCCATCAGTATTAGCAAATTGCAAGTTTCCCACTTGCGGCCGGAATCGGCACCGCAATCGATGTCCTGGAGCCCGTGTGCCGCGTAGGGCAGTCGTGGAAAATAGATGAAGCCCGTGGCCGTGGTGCCGTCCTCATGTGCTCAGGAAGCGGCTCGGTGCGCCGGTATAGGAGACGTGCAGGTAGTCGCGGGCCCGGGTGGCCGCGACGAACAGCACGCAGCGCTCGCGCAGCATGTCCTGGCTGTGGGCGAGCTTGTCGGTGCTCGCCGGGGTGACGGCGGCGGGCGCGGGGACGGTCCCGTCCTCAGCGCCGATGACCGCCACCGCCCGGAATTCCAGGCCCTTCATGCCGTGCATGGTGCCGACCCGGATCGCGCCGGCCTGTCCCCTGGTGCCCGGCGACACGGCGGTCAGGCCCGCGGCCCCCAGTGCCTCTCGCGCCCGCCGGACGAGCTGCGCGGACCTGGCGGCCACGCCGATGGCGTGCGGTTCCAGGCCAGAGTCCAGCCAGGAGCGGATGCGTTTTATCAATGTTTCAAGTTCTTCGTCACGGGTCGCCGCGCCGCGGACCTCTGGCCGGCGGCCGTGGCTGGGGGATCGGTAACCGATGAGCGAGTCGACCTGGTCGTCCAGGCCGGCCACGGGCTCGCCGCCCAGCAGCGGCACGGCCCAGGCGAGGATCTCCTGGGTGGTCCGGTAGTTGACGGTCAGCCGGCGGCTCCGGCCGCGGATGCTGATCCCGAGGCTGGTCAGGGAGACCCGGTTGTCATAGATACGCTGGTGCGGGTCCCCGGCGATGAAGATGTCGTCGGGGCCGGCGGGGACCGCGGCGCGCAGCAGGCGCCACTGGGCCGGATGCAGGTCCTGGGCCTCATCCACGATGATGTGGCGGTACGGCTGCCTATCTGAATCTCGCAGGATGCGGGCGGCCTCATTGGCGAGCTGGATGTGGGTCCACCGGCCTGAGGCGCTGAGCTGCGCGGTGACCTGCTCGGCCGCCTGCCAGACCTGGCTGCGCTGAGCCTGGCCGAGCGGCACGCCGCGGCCTGCTCGCCGGCAGGCCAGGTAGCCCGGCTCGGTGCGCAGGTCCTGGGCGAGGATCACCTGCTCCCACTCGTGCTGCAAGAACACGCCCGTGAACTCCAGGCCCGCTTCGCTGGCCGCGGCCGACCACATTCGCTGTAGTACCCGGTGATCGACCACGGACGGATTGCGGCCGTGGGCCTGGCTCACTACGCGATAAGCGAGCCGATCGACGTTCAGGATCTCAACGCGGGCTCGTATCCGGTCATCATCGAGCAGCAGCGGGAGCTGGATATCGAGTGACTCCACGAGATTGCGCGTGAAGCTGGTGAGTAAGACCGGCGGACCGTCACCAGCGGGCGCGGCTGACCGCCGGGCGAGATGAGCTGCCCGGTGCAGCGCAGTAACCGTCTTTCCGGTGCCGGCCCCGCCGGTCACCTGAGCGGGCCCGGAGAAGGTCAGCTCTCTCGCCAGGCGCCGCTGGCTGGGGTGCAGGAAGACCCGCCAGGCCGCGAACGGGCGCGCCAAGATGGAGCGCAGTTCCTCGCTGCTGGAGACGAAGGCCACCTGGCCGGGAGTTCGCTCCATCGCGGTCACGATGTCGGCGGTGTCCACGCCATCCTGCGCCATCTCGGTCGGCAGGTACTGGGCAACCTCGGCCCATGCCTCCTCGACGGTCATCCCGCACGCGAGGGCGAGCAGCGCCGCGTGCTGGACGTCGGGCAGCATTGCCTGCATGGCTTCCAGGTGCGCTTCGGTGGTGAGCAGGCGGACCACCGGGAGTATCTGCTCGTCCACGCCGAGCTTCTTGAGGTCGGCATCGCTGACGTGCCCGAACAGCCGGTCCTCTGCCGTCTCGGCGATGGCCTGGAGGGACGGCTGCAGGTTCTCGAGCGCACCCTCGTCGCGGACCTCCAGCACCCCGAGGGCCTGGTTGACGGTGAACCTGCGGCTGGACGCATAGGCGATGGCCTTGTCATGCGGCAGCACCGTGATCAGGCAGTACGTGTCCC
>JBOHCO010001554.1:0-1390 GCA_050698895.1 Streptosporangiaceae bacterium | reverse complement strand
CTCCGGCCGTCGGCCAGCGCGGCCGCGGCGGCGTTCAGGCTGCCGGTGTCGTAGCCGTCCGGCGCGAACTCGCCGTCCATCTCCCGGCTGTCGTAGTCGCCCGCGCCGTTGCCGTGGTAATCCTCGTCCTGGTACCCGTAGCCGGTGTCCTCGCCGATGACGGCCGCCGCCCTGGCCCGCGGCGGCTCGTCGCGGTACAGCCCGCCGCCGCGGTAGACGCCCTGGCTGCCATCGTCATAAGCGTCGAAGTCACCGGTCTGGTCGGGTCCGCGCCACTGCGCGTCGCGGTCCCACCCGTCGTCATCCAGGCCGTCGTGGCGCAGGTCACCCCGCCCGCCGCGGCCGGAGTCCCGGTCGTCCAGGCCGTCATAGCCCGGATGACGGGCCGCGGCCACGCTGTCGCGCAGCGCGCCGAGCGGCACCCGCTCGACCGACACCCCCGCGTACCAGGTCAGCGCCGCCGCGATGAGGCACAGCGGCGCGAACACCGAGGACAGCGGCAGGGACACGCCGCCGTACTTGCTCAGCTCGGGGGTGAGGATCGCGATGTCCAGCACGACCACCGCGCCGACGGCCGAGGCGGCGGCGAGGATCACGCCCTCCCACTGCCGCGAGTTGCGGGCCCTGACCATGGCCAGGCCCAGGAAGACCAGCGCCATGACCAGGCTCACCGGCCCGATGCCCCACTCCAGCAGCTTGTTCGGGATGATCTGGTAGTGGGTCGCTGGGGAGGGCCAGGCCTTGCCGAACGACCCGGTCAGCGGGTCCGTGCCCAGGATCACCAGGGCGATGAGCCCCAGGGCCGGGAGGTACAGGCGGGACAGGAACCTGGCGATAGGGGTCGTGCCCAGCAGCTCAGCGAGGCCCATCAGCAGCGCCAGCGGCGCGACGAGCTGCGCGCCCAGTTCCATGAGCCGGAAGGTAATGGCGCTGAAGCCCATCAGATGACCGATGGCCTGGGCGGCCAGCGAGATCAGCAGGCCGAGCAGGGCCACGACCCAGGCGATGAGGTCGGCCCGCGGGGCACGCAGCGACCGCGCCAGCAGCAGGCCTACGCCGACCGCTGCCGCGACGGCTCCGATGCCAGACACGATCAGGGAGATAGACATTGCTGCCTATGGTGCACGACGCGGGCGGATGATGTGCGCATACCCGCGACCTGGGCCGGCACCCGGCTCGGCCCAGCCCGCGCCCGGAGACCCCGGCGGCGCCCCGCTAGCCTACCGCCATCGCCCGGACCGGGCGCGGCGCCGGGCCGTCACCGCACCGATCGGCCAGGTCCGCGCCGGTAGTCTGAGCAGATATGAAAGGGATGCGCGGGCGCATCGTCCCGGGCCGGAACTGGGCCGCCAGGGCCGGAGCGGCCTCGGCGGCCGCGGCCGACGTCGCC
>JBOHCO010001553.1:0-2014 GCA_050698895.1 Streptosporangiaceae bacterium | reverse complement strand
GATCGGCCCCTGGCCGGGCGGCGCGCGGGCCGTGCTGCCGCTGCCGGCGCTGCCCGGCGCGGGCGCGGGCTCCTCCGTGACGCTGGGCGCCATGGAGGTGTGCTGGCCCGAGCCGCTGGCCGAGTTCTCCCGCCCGCTGCGCCGCCAGCTGGCCACGCTGGCCGAGGTCTGCGCCCAGGTCCTGGGCACCCGTCTGGCCCACGGTCCGCTGGCCGCCGACGAGCGCGCGTCCTGGGCCCTCGGGCTGCTCGACAGCCTGCCGGGGTCGGCGCTGTTCGCGACGGCGATGAGGGACGACGCGGGCATGGTGACCGACTTCAGCATCCGCTACCTCAGCACCGGGTTCCGCGACCCCGCGGGCCGGCCGCCCGCCGAGCTGGCCGGGCGGCCGCTGCTGGAGGTCTATCCGGCCGCCGCGCTGTCCGGCGGCCTGTACGACAGCGCCGTCCAGGTCCTGGCCAGCGGGCAGCCGCAGAGCATCCCCGGCGAGGTGATCACCGCGGCGGTCGGCGACGCGGTGGTGACGCCCGTCATGGACGTCAGCATCAGCCGCCTCTACCAGGGCGTGGTCATCGCCTGGCGGCGCGCCGACGAGGTCGAGCGGCTGACCACGCTGCTGGAGCAGGCCCAGCGCCTGGGCAAGATCGGCGGCTGGGAGGAGAACCTGGTCACCGGCGACGTGGTGTGGTCCGAGCCGACCTTCGCCCTGTTCGGGCGGCGCCACGACGCCCCGGTCCCGGTGGCCGAGCTGGTGGCGCACGTCCCGGCCGACGACGTGCCCGCCGTGGCCGGGTTCCGGGACGCGCTGCTGCATGAGCAGCGGGAGACCGCCGCCGCGTTCCGCATCATCCGGGCCGACGACCAGAGCGTGCGGCAGATCCGCGCGTTCGCCGAGCCCGTGACCGACCCGGCCGGCACCCTGGTCGCGGTGCGCGGGGCCTACCAGGACGTGTCGGCCGACTACCACACTCAGGTCGCCTTCGCCGCCACCAGGGACCGGCTCGCCGACACCGAGGAGCGCGCCGAGGAGGACCGCCGGCTGGCCCTGCGCCTGCAGCGCGCCATCACCCCGCGGTCGGCCCGGCCCGTGGAGACCCCCGGCCTGGACGTCGCGGCCCGGTACCGCCCAGCCGGGCTGGGCAACCTGGTCAGCGGCGACTGGTACGACACCGTGCCGCTGCCCACGGGCAAGGTACTGCTGGTCGTCGGGGACATCGCCGGGCACGGCATTGACGCCGTCACCGGGATGGTCGCCCTGCGCAACTGCCTGCGCGGGCTGGCCATCACCGGCGCCGGCTCCGCGACGCTGCTGAGCTGGCTGAACCGCATCGCCTGCCACCTCACCGAGGGCATCATCGGCACGGTCGTATGCGGGCTGTTCGACCCCGCCGACCGGACGCTGCACTGGGGCCGGGCCGGCCACCTGCCGCCCATCCTGGTCCGGGACGGCGTCGCGCGGCAGCTGGACCTGCCGCAGGGCGTGCTGCTGGGCGCCGACCCGGACGTCGAATATGAGGAGGCGACCACGGCCCTGTGCCCCGGTGACACGCTGGCGCTGTTCACCGACGGCCTGGTCGAGCGGCGCGACGAGTCCATCGACGAGTCGATGACCTCGTTGCTGGCCTTTGCCGCCGACCCGGCCGGGGACATCGCCAGCTTCGCCGACCACCTGCTGGGCCACGCGCGCTCGGACACCAGCGACGATGCCTGCCTGGTCGCCGTCCGCGTCCGCTGACGCAGTCGGGCCGGATCTCCCCTACCGCCCGTCCCTAAGGGCCGCCATGATCACGGAAATCGCTCAGCGATAGTCGCGGACGGCTTTCCGGGATCATGAACCCGCCCATGATCACGACCGACTACCGCAGGATTCTGTGGCAAATCGGTCGCGATCATTCGCTTCCTGATGGGCCGGCTCGCTGGGCGACGGCGCGGGCGGTGAGGAGCTCGTAGGCGACGTGGGCGGCGGCGATGCCGGTGATCTGGGCGTGGTCGTAGGCCGGGGCCACCTCGACCA
>JBOHCO010001552.1:0-8885 GCA_050698895.1 Streptosporangiaceae bacterium | reverse complement strand
GCCCTGGCCAGCGGCTGGCGGACCCGGACCACGGCGCTGGCCCGGGCCGACCGGCCCAGCTCGACCAGCCGCCGGACCAGCGACATCTGCTCCGTGAGCCCGGGGTCGATCAGGTCAGGGTCCGGTGCCGGCCAGGCGGCCAGGTGCACCGAGTCCGGCGCGGTCCCGGCCCGCAGCACGCCCCACAGGTAGTCGGCAATGAACGGCGTGATCGGCGCCATCAGCCGGGTGAGCGTCTCCAGCGCGGTGTACAGGGTCGCGAACGCGGCCGCGCCGTCCGGCGTCGCCGGTCCGTCCCAGAACCGGCGCCGGGACCGGCGGACGTACCAGTTGGACAGGTCGTCGATGAACATCGCGATCAGCCGCCCGGCGGCCGCCGAGTCGAACGCCTCCAGGGCCTCGGTGACGTCGCGGACCAGCGTGTGCAGCGAGCTGAGCAGCCAGCGGTCCAGCACCGGCCGGTCCGCGGCGGCCGGGGCCTCGGCCAGCCGGCCCGGCGTCCACCCTGGTCCCGCGCCGGCGCCCGCCCTCGCGTACAGGACCAGGAACGAGGCCGTGTTCCAGTACGTCAGCAGCACCTTGCGGACGATCTCCTCGAGCGCCGCGGCGCCGATCTTCCTGGTCGCCCAGGGTGAGCCCGAGGCGGCGAAGAACCACCGGACCGCGTCGGCGCCGTGCGCGTCCAGCAGGGCCATGGGCTCCAGCACGTTGCCCAGGTGCTTGCTCATCTTGCGGCCCTGGTCGTCCACCAGCAGGCCCAGGCAGACCGCGTTCTCGTAGGAGCCGCGGCCGAAGACCAGCGTGCTGACCGCCATCAGCGAGTAGAACCAGCCGCGGGTCTGGTCGATCGCCTCGCAGATGAACTGGGCCGGGAACGAGCGGCTGAACTCCTCCTGGCCCCGGTGCGGCGCGCCGAACTGGGCGAACGGCATGGACCCCGAGTCGTACCAGACGTCGATCACCTCGGGCACCCGGTGCGCGGCGGCGCCGCAGTCCGGGCAGGCGATGGCCACGTCGTCGACGTAGGGCCGGTGCGGGTCCAGCCCGGTCAGGTCCTGGCCCGCCAGCCGGGACAGCTCGGCCAGCGAGCCGGCGCAGGTGGTGTGGCCGTCCGGGCACTCCCAGACCGGCAGCGGGGTGCCCCAGTACCGGGTGCGCGACAGCGCCCAGTCGATGTTGTTGCGCAGCCACTCGCCGTACCGGCCGTGCTTGATCGTCGGCGGCTGCCAGTTGGTCTGCTCGTTCACCGCCAGCAGCCGGTCCTTGACCGCCGTGGTGCGGATGAACCAGGACGGCACGGCGTAGTACATCAGCGCGGTGCCGCAGCGCCAGCAGTGCGGGTAGCTGTGCTCGTGCGGCCGGGAGGAGAACAGCAGGCCGCGGTCGGCCAGGTCGCTGATGAGCCGCTGGTCGGCGGCCTTGAAGTACAGCCCGCCCACCAGCGGGATGTCCGGCGCGAACCGGCCGTCCGGCAGCACCGGTTTGACCACCGGCAGGCCGTGCTCCCGGCCGGCCGCCATGTCGTCGGCGCCGAAGGCCGGGGCCAGGTGCACCAGCCCGGTGCCGTCCTCGGCGGTCACGAACGGGGCGGTCACCACCCGGTGCGCGTCGGGCACGTCGATGAGCTGGAACGGCGGCTGGTAGACCGCGCCGGCCAGCTCCGTGCCGCGGACCCGGTCCACGACGTGCCAGCCCTCGCCGAGCACCCGCGCGAACAGGGCGTCGGCCACCACCACCCGGTCTCCGTGGCCGGACCGCCGGGCGATGGCGTAGACCTCGTCCGGGTGCACCGCCACCGCGGTGTTGGACACCAGGGTCCACGGCGTGGTCGTCCAGACCAGCAGGTCGGCGTCGCGCAGCTCGCCGCTGGCCCCCTCGGGCAGCACCCGCAGCGGGAACCGGACGGTCACCGACGGGTCGGTGACCGTCTGGTACACGCCCGGCTGGCCCGTCTCATGGTCGGACAGCGGCGTGCCGCAGCGCGGGCAGTACGGGCTGATCCGGTGATCGCGGACCAGCAGGCCCTGGTCGTAGATCTGCTTCAGCGACCACCACACCGACTCGATGTAGCTGGCGTCCATGGTCCAGTAGGCCGCGGACAGGTCGACCCAGTAGCCCATCCGCTCGGTCATCTCGGTGAACGCGCCGACGTGCCGCACCACCGACTCGCGGCAGCGGGAGTTGAACTCGGCGATGCCGTAGGCCTCGATGTCCTTCTTGGCCGTCAGCCCCAGTTCCTTCTCGACCGCCACCTCGACCGGCAGCCCGTGGCAGTCCCAGCCCGCCCGGCGCGGGACGTGAAAGCCCTGCATGGTCTTGAACCGGGGAAAGGCGTCCTTGAGCACCCGCGCCTCGATGTGGTGCACGCCGGGCATGCCGTTGGCCGTTGGCGGGCCCTCGTAGAGAATCCACGGCGGGCCGCTGGCCGTCTGGTCCAGCGACCGCTGGAAGATCTTGGTGTCCCGCCAGCGGCGCAGCATCTCGTGCTCGATCGCGGGCAGGTCCACGACCGGCGGCAGGTCGGGAAACCGCTCCTCGGGGTACTCGGCGTCAGACATGGAGTTGCAGGATAACTGACGTCCAGCCGCCGGCCCGCGAGCGGCGCACGGGCGCCGCGGGCCGGGATCTCGCTGGTCCGGAGGACCGGGCCAGGGCCCGGCCCGGCCGCCGCGCGAAATGCCCGATCCGTTTCCCTGACGGTCGCCGGCCGGTGGGTTTGCAGACGGCCAGTGATTGCACTTATCCTCCGGTGACTGCCCAGGACCCAAGATCAACCTCGACGGGGCAGCCAGGGAGGCGGAGATGACTGCTGCCGCGGCTTCAGGGGCGGCCGCCCTTCCCGTCCGGCACGGTGAGCGCCGCTGGACCGAGGCCGAGCTCAGGACGGTGCGTGACCAGCTGGCCGGTGAGGCGGCCGAGCTCCGCTCCGACATCGAGCGCGCAGAGTCGGACATCGCCAGCCGGCTGATCGACGCCACGGGGGACGCCGGGGATGACCAGGCCGACACCGGGGCCAAGACCTTCGAGCGCGAGCACGAGCTCGCGCTGACCCAGAACGCGCGGGAACTGCTGGCCCAGACTGAGCACGCCCTGGACCGGATCCAGGCCGGCACCTACGGAACCTGCGAGTCGTGCGGCGAGCCCATCGGCAAGGCCCGGCTCCAGGCGTTCCCCCGCGCGGTTCTGTGCGTAACATGCAAGCAGCGCGAGGAACGCCGCTAGGGCGCCCGTCGGCGACTGCCGCCGACGAGCCCGTCCGGCCCGAGACGAGCGCGCCCCAGACCGACGAGCCGGGCAGAGCGGACAAGCCAGGAAGAACTGTGGCACCACGGCGGATTGGTTTTCTGGTCGGCACGGCCCTGACCGTGCTCATCCTCGACCTCGCGTCCAAGCTCATCGTGGTCGCGACCCTCCAGGGCCATCCTCAGATCCGGCTGCTCGGCGGCTTCCTGACCCTGCTCGTGACCCGCAACTCCGGGGCCGCGTTCAGCATCGGCACCTCGATGACGCTGGTGTTCTCCGCCATCGCGATCGGCGTCATCGTCGTGATCCTGCGGACCTCGCGGCGAATCCGCAGTATCTCGTGGGCCGTCACCCTGGGCCTGCTGCTCGGCGGGGCCACCGGGAACCTGATCGACCGGATCTTCCGCTACCCCGGCCTGTTCCGCGGCTACGTCGTCGACTGGATCGAGCTGCCGCACTGGCCGGTGTTCAACCTGGCCGACTCGGCCATCGTCTGCGGCGGCGTGCTCGCCGTCCTGCTCTCCGCCCGCGGCATCCGGCTGGACGGCAGCCGCGCGACGACCGACCCGCCCGACGACCAGGAAAGCCCGGATTCCGCTAACAAAGGGGCCCCGGCCACTCCCGACGAACGGGCTGATGCCGACTCGGCCGATGACGGCGCGGCCGACGATCAGTCCGCCCCCGGCTCCCCGCCCCGCGGCGGCAACTCCGGCGGCGGCAACTCCGGCGGCGGGGGATGAGCGGGCCCGGCCCCCGTCACGTGCCCGTGCCGGACGGCCTGGACGGCGAGCGCCTGGATGCCGCCCTGGCCCGGATGTTCGGCCTGTCCCGGTCCCAGGCCGCCGAGCTGATCAGCGCCGGGGACGTGCTGGTCGCCGGGCGGCCCGCGACCAAGTCCGACCGGGTCCCGGCCGGGGAGTGGCTGGACGTCACCCTGCCCCCGCCGCCCGTGCCGCTGCAGGCCCGCCCCGAGCCCGTGCCCGGGCTGCGGGTCGTCTACGAGGACTCCGACATCATCGTCGTCGACAAGCCCGCCGGGGTGGCCGCCCACCCGACCCCCGGCTGGACCGGGCCCACCGTGCTCCAGGGCCTGCTGGCCGGCGGCCACACCATCGCCACCAGCGGCGCCGCCGAGCGCCAGGGCATCGTGCACCGGCTGGACGCCAACACCAGCGGCCTCATGGTGGTGGCCAAGAGCGAGCGCGCCTACAGCGTGCTCAAGCAAGCCTTCCGGGACCGCGAGGTGGACAAGACCTACCACGCGCTGGTCCAGGGCCACCCCGACCCGCTGCGCGGCACCATCGACGCCCCGATCGCCCGGCACCCGTCCGGGGACGGCCGGTTCGCGGTGGTCGCCGGCGGCCGCCCGTCGGTGACCCACTACGACACCCTCGAGGCCTTCCCGGCCGCCAGCCTGGCCGAGATCATCCTGGAGACCGGCCGGACGCACCAGATCCGGGTGCACATGTCGGCGATCAGGCACCCGTGCGCCGGGGACCGGCTGTACGGGGCCGACCCGGTGCTGGCCGCCCGCCTCGGCCTGACCCGGCAGTGGCTGCACGCGGTCCGGCTCGGCTTCACCCACCCGGACGGCCACCGGGTCGAGTTCACCAGCGAGTACGCCGACGACCTGGCCGCCGCGCTTATGGTGCTATCAGACGACTAGCTCGGCCTGTCGAGGGGGAGCGTTGCCGCTTCGGTAGCTGGCCTGCTGACTGCCGCATCCCTGATCACCGGAACGGCGACCGCCGCCCATGCTGTCCTGGCCGGCCAGCCGCCGGGCCCGGTCCCCGCGACGGCGACCGGGCAGCCGGGCGCGCTGAACGCCGTGACCGCACTGTCGGCCACCAACGCCTGGGCGGTGGGGACCAATCCACCTCAGCCGGCAGCAAGAGCCTGATCATGCACTGGAACGGCAAGCAGTGGTCCAGCGTCAAGGTCAGCGGCTCAACCACCGGCTTCTCCCTGGCCGGCGTCCATGCGCGCAGCGCGACCGACGCCTGGGCCGTGGGCCAGGACTGCGTGACCTGCACCCCGTTCGGCGGGGCCAGGAGCGCCTGGACCGTCGGCTCCTACCAGGGGTCGGGCGGCGCCCGGCTGCTGCTCCTGCACTGGAACGGGAAGTCCTGGTCTCAGCAGTAACGCCTAGGCCGTAGCCGGGGACCCCGGCCGGGTCGGCTCCCCGGCCACCGGGTGCACCTCCACCAGGCCGAACCGGGCATCCGGGATGCGGGCCGCGATCTCCGCGGCCCGCTCCGGGCTGACGCAGTCCACCAGCAGGTAGCCGGCCAGCTGCTCCTTGGCCTCGATGTAGGGCCCGTCCGTGGCCACCGTCACGCCCTCGCGCACCCGGATCGTGCGGGCCCGCCCCGGCCCGGCCAGCGCCACGCCCTCGATCAGCTCGCCGGACTCGGTGAGCTCCCGGCGCAGTGCCTCGGCCTGCTCGGCCAGCGCCGCGCGCTCGCCGGCGGGCCGGGCCAGGAACCGGGGGTCGCTCCGGAACACCGGGGGCTCCCAGTTCTCCGGGTTGCCGTAGATCAGCAGCACGTACTTCATCCCGCCATCCCGCTATCCCTCGATCCCGCTATCCCTCGATCCCGCTATCCCGCTATCCCTCGATCAGGCCGGACCGGCCACGCCGACCACGTTGCCCTCCGGGTCAGCGAACCGCCCGACGGCGAAGTCGCCGTCGGCCGGCTCGGGGCCCAGCAGCCGCCGGCCGCCCAGCCGCTCGGCCTGCGCCAGGGCCGCCGCCACGCTGGGCACGGCCACGTAGAACAGCACCCGCGGCGAGTGCCCGGCGCCGCCGCCCACGCCCCCGTTGATGCCGCCCTCGCCGGTGCTGGTCCCCTCCACGAAGCCATACTGGCCCGGCTGCGAGACCTGATCGGTGGTCGCGTCGCCGACGCCGTACTGCCAGCCGAACAGCTCGCCGTAGTAGCCGCGCAGCCGCGCGGGATCGGTCCCGATGATCTCGAAGTGCACAACCGGCTGTCCCATGGATCCATCCTCTCTGCGGGTGGTTACCTCACCCCGGAGGTCGGAGCAGCCCGGCGGTTCTCTACATCCCGGCGCGCAGCATCCCCGAATGCAGCGGCGGGTACCCGGTGTAGTTCTCGGCCAGCGAGGTCGCCGCCGCCCGCGAGGTCGTGACGTAGCGCAGCTGGCTGAGCTGGAGCCGGGCCTCCATGGCGTCGGCTCCCGGCGTGGGGTGCAGCATGGTCGTCATCCACCAGGAGAAGTGGGTGGACCGCCAGACCCGCTCCAGGCAGGTGCGCGAGTAGGCGTCGGCCAGCTCGGTCCGGCCGTCCAGCAGCGCGGTCAGCGCGTCGGCCAGCACCGCCACGTCGGCCAGGGCCAGGTTCAGGCCCTTGGCCCCGGTCGGCGGCACGATGTGGGCCGCGTCGCCGGCCAGGAACAGCCGCCCGCAGCGCATCGGCTCGCTGACGTAGCTGCGCATCGAGGTGATGCCTTTCTCCAGCACTGGGCCTTCCTTGAGGTCCCAGCCGGGCAGCCCGAGCCGGATCTGGAGCTCGGCCCAGATCCGGTCGTCGGGCCAGTCCGCGATGTCGGTCTCCGGCGGCACCTGCAGGTAGAGCCGGCTGACCTGGAGGCTGCGCAGGCTGTGCAGGGCGAAGCCGCGGGGGTGATGGGAGTAGATCAGCTCGTCGCTGGACGGCCGCACGCCGGCCAGGATCCCCAGCCAGGAGTACGGATAGGCGCGCTCGTAGACCGCGTCGGTTCCCGGCCGGGCGGCCTGAACCGCGGGCCGGCTGATCCCGTGGAACCCGTCGCAGCCCGCGATGGCGTCGCAGGTCACCTCGTGCTCGGTGCCGTCGGCGGCGGTGTAGCGCAGCACAGGACTGGGGGTGCCGATGTCGTCCACCGAGGTGCCGGTGACCTCGAACTCCAGCGCCGCGCCCGCCGCCAGCCGGGCCGCGATGAGGTCCTTGACCACCTCGGTCTGCGCGTACACGGTGACGCTCGCGCCGCCGGTCAGGTCCCGGAAGTCGACATGGTGCCGCTCCCCGCCGAACTGGAGGTAGATCCCGCCGTGCTCCAGCCCCTCGGCGTCCAGCCGGGCGCCGACGCCGGCCGCGCGCAGCAGGTCGGCGCTGCCCTGCTCCAGCACCCCGGCCCGCTGCCTGGCCTCGCAGTAGGCCCGGCTGCGCCGCTCGACGACCACCGAGTCGATGCCGCGCAGCGCCAGCAGGTGCGACAGCAGCAGGCCGGCCGGCCCGGCGCCGATGATGCCGACCTGCGTGCGGGAGCGTTCAGCCACGACGGTTTCCGCCAGGACCGGGCTAGAACGGGTAGGGGGTGATGGCGCCCTGCATCGTCACCCAGCGCGTCTCGGTGAACGCCTCCAGGTTGGCCGAGCCGCCGAACCGGGTTCCGGTGCCGGAGTCCAGCACCCCGCCGAACGGGGCGTTCGGGGCGTCGTCGACGGTCTGATCGTTGATGTGCACGATGCCGGTGGGGATCTTGCGGGCCAGGTCCAGGCCCCGCATCACGTCCTTGGTCAGGATGCCCAGGGACAGGCCGTACTCGCTGTCGGCAGCCAGCTTGGCCGCCTCCTCGGCGGTGGAGAACCGGACCACCGGGGCCACCGGGCCGAACACCTCGCTGGCGTAGGCGGGCATGGCCGGGGCCACGTCGGCCAGCACCGTCGGCTTGTAGAACAGCCCGTCGTAGGTGCCGCCCGCGGCCAGCCGGCCGCCCGCGTCCACGGTGCCGGTGACCAGGGCGTGGATCTTGTCCCGCTGTCGCTCGTCGATGACCGGGCCCAGCGCCACCTGGCCGCTGGCCGGGTCGCCGACCGGCAGGTGCTCGGCCTTGGCCGCCAGCGCGGCCACGTAGTCGTCGTAGACCGCCTCGGCGACCAGGTGCCGGCCGGTGGTCATGCAGATCTGGCCCTGGTGCAGGAACGAGCCCCAGGCGCCGGCCGCGGCGGCCGCGTCCAGGTCGGCGTCGTCCAGCACGATCAGCGCCGAGTTGCCGCCCAGCTCCAGGTGGACCCGCTTGAGGTGGCGGGCGGCCAGCTCGCCGACCCGGCGGCCCGCGGCCGTCGAGCCGGTGAACGAGATGATCCGCACCAGCGGGTCGGTGATGACCGCCTCGCCCGCGTCCACGCCGCCGGGCAGCACGTGCAGCAGGCCCTCGGGCAGCCCGGCCTCCTCGAACACCCGAGCCAGCGCCACCCCGCCGCACACCGCGGTGCGCGGGTCCGGCTTGAGCACCACCGCGTTGCCCAGGGCCAGCGCGGGCGCCACCGACCGGATGCCCAGGATCTGCGGGAAGTTGAACGGCGAGATTACGCCGACCACCCCGGCCGGGACCCGCTCGGCGAAGCTCAGCCGCGGCTGCTCGCTGGGGATCAGCTCGCCAGTGGAGCGGTTGGGCAGCGTCGCGGCCTCGAAGATCTCCTCGGTGGCCACGTGGGTCTCAAACTGCGCCGCGGGCGGGATCTTCCCGCCCTCCCGGACGCTCCAGTCCTCGATCTCGGCCGCGTGCTCCAGCCAGATCTGCCCGGCCCGGCGCAGCAGCGCGGCCCGCTCGGTGTAGGGCCGCGCGGCCCAGTCCGGCTGCGCCGCCGCGGCCGCCCGCGCCGCCCTGGCCACGTCGGCCGGCCCGGCGATGCC
>JBOHCO010001551.1:0-3657 GCA_050698895.1 Streptosporangiaceae bacterium | reverse complement strand
GCGGTCCGGCAGGCCCGCAGCAGGAACCGGCCACCTGGCCGCAGCACCCGCCGCGCCTGCGCCGCGTAGTCGTCTCGGCCGCCCGGCGGCAGGTAGTGAAAACAGCCGCGGTCCAGCAGCAGGTCGGCCCGCGCGTCCGCGACCGGCAGCCGGAGCACGTCGGCCAGAGCGACCCCGACCCGGCGGCCCGGCCCGACCGCGCAGCGCATGGCGGCGGCGCCGCGCAGCGCGGTGGCGGACAGGTCGACGCCCAGCCCGGTCCAGCCCGCGGTGACCAGGTAGCGCAACTCCCAGCCGAGCCCGCAGCCCAGGTCGACCACCACGCCGGGGTGCCCGAGCCATCCGTCCGACTGCGCCCTGGCCAGCTCGGGCGACGGCCGGCTCAGGTGCCACCAGCGGTAGGTGCCATCGAGGTAAGGATCGGCCACGTCGTCAGTGCCGGGCCCGGTCACTGGCCGGGCCCGGTCACTGACCGGCCCCGGTCACTGGCCGGGCTCCGGGCGGGCGGGCCGCAGGCGGAAGAACATGAACCTCGGCTGGGTGCGGATCGACTGGTCGGCGCGCGGATCCAGCTCGGCCAGGCGGGCCGCGGGCTCGGGCTCGGTGAGCCGCTCGATCACGAACCCGGCCGCCGCGATGGCCTCGGTCATCGCGGTCAGCGGGCGCCGCCAGAAGGTGACCTCGCACCCGCCCGACTCCACCGGCCAGGTCTCGGTGACCTGCCGGATCGCGAAGTAGTCCTCGGGCGAGTGCAGCTGCCAGTCCATGGCCGGGTGGTGAGTGGAGAAGACCACCGCGCCGGTCGGCGTGAGTACCCGGCGGAACTCGGCCAGCACGGCGTCCCAGTCCCGGACATAGTGCAGCGCCAGCGAGGCCACCACCAGGTCGTAGCCGCCGCTGGCCGCGAACGACAGCGGCCGGCTCAGGTCAGCGACCAGCACCTCGGCTCGCCCGTCCGCCCGCTCGCGGGCCAGCCCGGCCATCACCGGGCTCACGTCGAACGCCGTGACCGTGGCGTCGTGCTCGGTCAGCCAGGCCGTGAGCTGGCCCGCGCCGCAGCCCGCCTCGAGCACCCGGCGGCCGCTGACGTCGCCCAGCAGCCCGATCGTGGCCGGCCGCTCATAGTAGGCGTTGTAGGAGCCCACCGAGTTGCGGGCGGAGTAGCTCGCGCCCATCGCGTCGTACTGGCTCGCGGTTCGCTGCCCGTCATCCACGAGGCTCTATCGTGCCGCGCCCGGGGCGCATGTCAAAGGGATTGTCAGACCCGCGCGGTAGCGTCGTCCCATGGACTGGAAGATCGAGCTCGTGGCCATCCCGGTGACCGACGTCGACCGGGCCAAGGCCTTCTACGCGGACCAGGTCGGCTTCCACGCCGACCACGATCATCAGGTGAACGAGAGCCTGCGCTTCGTCCAGCTGACCCCGCCGGGATCGGCGTGCTCGGTGGTCATGGGCACCGGCATCACCGAGATGGCGCCGGGCTCGCAGAAGGGCGTGCAGATGGTCGTGGCCGACGTCGCGGCGGCCCGCGAGCACCTGATCAGCAACGGGGTAGTGGCCAGCGAGGTGGACGTGCAGCCATGGGGGTCGTTCGTGTTCTTCGCCGACCCGGACGGCAACGGCTGGTCCCTCCAGCAGCTCCCGGAGTGGTCAGCGGGTGCGGGGGCCGGGCCGGGCGCCTGATCCGTCAGGCGGCGGCCAGCCAGCCGAGCACCGCGTCGGCGAACTCGCCGGGCCGCGCGGTGTGCACGTAGTGCCCGGCCGGGATCGTCACCAGGTCGCAGCGCGGGATGAGCGCCGCCGTCTCGGTCAGCTTGTCCTGGGGCACGTGGCTGTCCGGGCCGCCGCCGATGATCAGGGTCGGCACGGCGATCGAGGGCAGGCCGGCCCAGGCGGCCGGGTCGTCCTGGCTGAGCTGGGTGCGGATGGCCACCACCGCGGGCCAGTCGAAGTCCAGCGGCCCATCCGGGCGCTCGGGGATGACCAGCTCGCGGCGCAGGCCGGGCGGCGCGTCCTCGACGACCAGCCGCCCGACCAGCTCGGGCCGGCTCATGGCCACCCGGTAGGCGACCGCGGCGCCCATGGAGTGCCCGATGAGCGTGACCGGGCCCGGGCCCAGCCGGTCCAGCAGGCCGGCCACGTCCCCGGCCATCAGCTCGAACGAGTAGCTGCCCGGCCAGTCGCTGTCGCCGTGGCCGCGCAGGTCCAGGGCGTACACCCGGTGCCGGGCGGCCAGCGCGTCCAGGACGGGGGCCCAGCTCGCCCCGCGCTCGCCCAGGCCGTGCAGCAGCACCATCGGCGGCGCGCCGGGCGGCCCGCTGACCTGATACGCCAGGCGCGCCGCGGCGTCAGCATCCACGCGCCCGACCTTACCGCCAGGCCGGGCCGGGCCGGCGCGGTCAGTCCGGGCCCAGGATCAGCCCGCTGGTCGGCACGCCGGTGCCCGCGGTGACCAGGACCGGGCCGTCGCCGTCGACCTGGTTGACCGAGCTGCCGCGGACCTGGCGCACGGCCTCGGCGATGCCGTTCATCCCGTGGATGTAGGCCTCGCCGAGCTGGCCGCCGTGCGGGTTGAGCGGCAGTCGGCCGTCCAGCTCGACCGCCCCGTCGGCGATGAAGTGACGGGCCTCGCCCCGGCCGCAGAAGCCCAGCTCCTCGAGCTGGAGCAGCACGTACGGGGTGAAGTGGTCGTACAGCACGGCCACCCGCACCTCGGCCGGCCCGATCCCGGCCTGCGACCAGAGCTGCCGGGCCACCACGCCCATCTCGGGCAGGCCCAGCTCATCGCGGTAGTAGCTGGTCATCGTGAACTGATCCGGGCCGCTGCCCTGGGCCGCGGCCCGGATCAGGGCCGGCGGCCGGGCCAGGTCGCGGGCCTGGTCCAGGCTGGTGACCACGACGGCGACGGCGCCGTCGCTCTCCTGGCAGCAGTCCAGCAGCCGCAGCGGCTCGGCGATCCACCGGGAGGCCTGGTGCTCGGCCAGGGTCACCGGCCGCTGGTAGAACCAGGCCCGGGGGTTGGTGGCGGCATGGCGGCGGTCGGCCACGGTGACCCGGCCGAAGTCCTCGCTGGTCGCGCCGTAGTCGTGCATGTAGCGCCGGGCGATCATGGCCACGGCGGCGGCCGGGGTGGACAGGCCCATGGGGTAGGTCCAGCCGTTGTCGATGCCCGACGAGGTCGCGGCGGCCGCGGCGGCGGCCGACACCTGGCCGAACCGGTGGCCGGACCGCTCGTTGAGGGCCCGGTAGCAGACCACGACCCGGGCCACGCCGGCGGCGACGGCCAGCGCGGCCTGCTGCACGGTGCCGCAGGCGGCGCCGCCGCCGTAGCCGACGTGGCTGAAGAACCGCAGCTCGCCCAGGCCCAGCTCGCGGGCCAGCGCGATCTCGGCGGTGCTGTCCATGGAGAAGGTGACCAGGCCGTCGACCTGGCCGGGGCGGAGCCCGGCGTCGGCCAGGGCGGCCCGCGCGGCCTCGGCGGCCAGCCGCAGCTCGCTGCGCCCGGAGTTCTTGGAGAACTCGGTGGCCCCGATGCCGGCGATGGCCGCCGCGCCGCCGATCACGCCGCGCCGCCGATCACGCCGCGCCTCCCGCCGGCCCGGGCCCGGCCAGCCGCACGGTGCCGGTGACGTGGTCGCCGAGGCCGCACCGCCCGGT
>JBOHCO010001550.1:0-3110 GCA_050698895.1 Streptosporangiaceae bacterium | reverse complement strand
CTGCCGAACCCCCGCCCGCCGCGCCAGTCACCGACCCCGCCGCGCCGCCCGCCGAAGCGCCTCCGACCGAGCTGGTCCCCGGCCCGCCCGCGGTCGCCCCGCCCCGGCTGCTCCCGCCGGGCTGGCCGCCCTCGTCCGCCCGGCCACCGCCGGGCCCGCTGCCACCAGGTCCGCTACCACCCGGCCCGCCATCGCCCAGACGACCGTCGCCTGGGCGGCCGTCACCAGGGCGGCCGTCACCAGGGCGGGCGTCAGCAGGGCGGCCGTGACCAAGGCGGGCGTCAGCGGGGCGGCCGGTAGCTCGGCTGCCGGCCTGGCGGCCCGCCCGCGCGGCGGGGCCCGGATTCAGCCGGGACATGCCCGGAGCGGACCCGCCCGGGCCCGGCCTGCCATCCCGGCCGGTCTGGGCTTCCCGGCCCGGCTGCCCAGCCTGGTCGGGCTGCGCTCGCCGTGCGGAGTGGGTCACCGCGGCTGGCCTTCCACCGCGCTCGGGCCCGCCCGAGCCAGGCCGCCCCGAACCCGATCCACTCAGGCCAGATCCCCCGGAACCGGACCCGCGCCGTCCCGGCAGGCCGGACTGTCGCTCTCGCCCGGCCGCCGGCCGGCCCTCGGCCGGGCCCGGCGAGGCGCCCTGCCCAGCCGACTCCGCGTCCGGCAGCCCGGGCTCGTCCGGGCGCAGGCCGGCCGCCCAGGCCACGCTCACCGCCTCGATCCGGCTGTGCACCTCCAGCTTGCCGAAGATGCTCCTGGTATGCGTCCGCACCGTGTCCGCGGAGATCATCAGCTCGGCCGCGATCTGCCGGGCCCGCTTGCCCTTGGCCATGCTGGTCAGCACGTCCAGCTCGCGCGGGCTCAGGGTGTCCAGCAGGTTGCTGCTCTCCCTGGCCGTCTCGACGTCGTCGCGCAGCCCCCGGATGACCTCGCCCAGCATCTCGGGCGGGAACCAGGAGTGGCCGCGGGCCACGCCGCGCAGCACGGTCTCGAGCTGGTCGGCGCCCTGGCTCTTGGACACCCAGGCGTCGACCCCGGCCCTGGCCGCATCGACGGCGTGGGAGACCTCCTCGTCGGCGCTCACCACGATGATG
Source organism: Streptosporangiaceae bacterium (assembly GCA_050698895.1). Taxonomy (GTDB): domain Bacteria; phylum Actinomycetota; class Actinomycetes; order Streptosporangiales; family Streptosporangiaceae; genus DASUBV01. The sequence continues at coordinate 2,025 of JBOHCO010001550.1, read as the reverse complement.
CGGGCGTCCGGCCAGGCCGCCCGGATCCGGCTCAGGACCTCGGCGATCGCGATCCCGAGCGGCTCGACGTCGATGAGCACGACGTCCGGGCGCAGCCAGCGGACCACTTCCGGCAACCGCGGGTCATCGGTCTGGCAGCAGCCCGCTACCCAGAGGTCGGGCGCTGCGGACAGTCGTGACGCCAGCGCCTCAGTCACCATGCGGTAGTCATCTACCAGCACCAGCCTCAGCACGTCCATTCACCGACTGTGCCGGGTCGCGCCGGGATTTTCCTCATGCAGATGAACGAGAAGTCTTGCCTGATCAGGTCACGTGACGCTATTTCGCGTTGAAACTACTGAAGGTCATTGACTGAACACTCAGTGCAACGGAGCGGCCGGCGCGGCGGGGGCCGGTGCGGCGGCGTCAGTGCGCCGGGCAGTTGGCCGCGACCGTGGGCGCTTCGTGGCCCCAGTAGGCGGGCAGCGCGCGGTAGGGGTTGGGCGTCACGTCGTCGGTGACGTAGAGGTAGCCGGCGTTGCGGTCGCGGGAGAGGCGGACCGCGCCGGCCAGGTCCCGCTTGGTGGCGGCGTAGACGGTGTGCGCGAACCGGTCCGGCGGGTAATGCCGGGCCCACCTGGGCACGTGCACGCCCAGGTAATCCTGGTAGGAGCCCTCGAACACCATCACCACGCTGCCCACGGACATGTAGGCGCGATCGGGGTATACGCCGGGATTAAGCCAGATCGGGACGCCGGGGCTGAGTGTGTGGATGTACTTGGCCAGGGCCCGGTAGTAGCCGATCTGCTGGGTGCCCGACGTGGGCGACTGATCCAGGAAGATCCCCCGAACGCCGTACCACTGGCGGTACTCGCGGATGTACTGCTCGGACTGCCACAGCGGCCGCTGGCCGTAGTTGGTCCCGACGTAGCCGATCACCTGGCTGCCGTTGGCCTTGGCCTGGTCAACGGCCTGGCGGAACTCCGGGTCCGGCCCACGGCCCGGCCCGGAGGCCGGGTTGAGGATCATCACGGCCGGGTGGCTGCCCGCCACCGCGACCCGGTTCCAGTCCGACGGCGGGAAGAATGCGGGCACGAAGGACGCCTGGCACGGCGGCCCGGGCCGGACCACCAGCTTGGCCGCCAGCCCGCAGCCGGCCAGCAGCACCAGGATCACGGCCAGGATCACCACGCCGCGCGGCCGCCGGCGGAACTCACCCCCGGCGCCGGGGCCGCCGGGACGAGCGGAACTGCTCCATCCGGTCACGGCCTGGTCCACGGCGACGGCTGGCCGGCCCAGGACAGCGGAGCGGGCACCATGGCCGGCAGCCGCCGGTACGGGTTGCCGCCGTTCAGGTCGGTGGCGTAAACGCTGCCGGCCCGCCGCCGGCCGGACATCAGGAACGCGTTGCCGAGGTGCTCGGGCGGCACCGAGTAGACCACGTGGTAGAACCGGTCGGCGGGCCAGGCCCTGGTCCACTGGGGCACGGCCTGCTCCAGGTAGACATCCCACGGGCCCTCGAAGGTGCCGAGCACGTCGGCGTGCCGGGCGTAGGCCGGGTGCGGGTGCACGCCGTGGTTGAAGACCACGGTGCCGGCGCCCGCCTGCCGGGCCCGGCGGGCCAGCAGCGCGTAACGGCGCAGGTCGGCCAGATCGGCCGAGACCCGGTCGAACATCACGCCGCTGACCTGGTACCAGTCCAGGTAGCGGCGGATGTCGGCCAGCGCGTCGCGCCAGGGACGCTGGCCGTAGTTGGTGTCCGCGTAGCCGGCCACCGGCACGCCGGCCTCGCGGAGCCGGTCCAGGACCGGGCGGAAGGCCGGGTCGGGCTCGTCGCCGGGGCCGCTGGCCGGGTTGAGGATCACCAGCCGGATCCGGTCCGCGTGCGCGGCCATCCGGTCCCACTCGTCGGGCGCCACGGCGGGATGGAAGTAGGCGGGCACGATCAGCCGGGGCACCACCGGCGGCGACCACGACGGCCCGGCCGGCCGGGCTGATCCCGTGGCGCGGGCCAGCCAGGCCGGGCGACCCGGCTGGTTCCCGCGG
>JBOHCO010001549.1:0-4306 GCA_050698895.1 Streptosporangiaceae bacterium | reverse complement strand
GAGAGCAGAGGCCATCAACGCTCCAGTCGTCTCGTCCGCCAGAAAATGCGCGGGTGGAGGCGGGACGACATTGGCCCTGCCGGATCTGTGGGGTGCAGCGATCGCGCCACGATGCGCGCGCTGCGGTTGTGCTATCTGTACCGCTTCGTCGGCCGGTGCTAGCCCCGTTACTAGCCGGTACGGACTGCGCTCCTAGTTATGGGACTGGTCCGTCTGAACTAGCTACCCGAACGTTTTCTCATTATAGCGAGCAGGGGTCTCCGCGTTAACGTGAGATTTCCTACGCAGGTGGCGGCACGGATCGCGGCACCGCTGGCGGCACGGGTCGCGGTGCGGATCGCACGCCCGCGGCCAGCTCGGCGGCCAGGCTGCGCACTGCGGCCAGCCCGTCCTGCTCGCTGTCCGCGGCCAGCAGCCGCTGGACGAACGCCGAGCCCACGATGACCCCGTCGGCGAAGCCGGCCACCTGCGCCGCCTGCGCGCCGTCGCGGACGCCGAGGCCGACCGCGACCGGCATGTCGGTGTTCTCCCGGACCCGGCCGACCAGGCCGGCCGCCTGGCTGCCGACCGTTTCCCTGGCCCCGGTGGTGCCCATCAGCGAAACCGCGTAGACGAAGCCGCGGCAGGCCCGGGTGATCAGCTCGATCCGGCGCTCCGACGAGCTGGGCGCGACCAGGAAGACCCGGTCCAGGTCGTGGTCGGCGGCCGCGGCCAGCCAGGGCCCGGCCTCCTCCGGCGTCAGGTCGGGGGTGATCAGGCCGCTGCCGCCCGCGGCGGCCAGGTCGCGGGCGAATGCCGCCACGCCGTAGTGGTCGACCGGATTCCAGTACGTCATGACCAGCACCGGAATCCCCGCCGCCGCGACCGCCTCCACCGTGGCCAGCACGTCGGTCACCCGCACCCCGCCAGTCAGCGCGTGGTGCACCGCCTCCTGGATGACCGGGCCGTCCATCAGCGGGTCGGAGTAGGGCAGGCCGATCTCCAGCACGTCGGCGCCCGCCTCGGCCATGGCCACCGCGGCCGCGATGGCGCCATCCACCGACGGGAACCCGGCCGGCAGGTAGCCGACGACCGCGGCCCGGTTCCCGGCCGCGGCCTTCTCGAACGCCTCGGCGACCGCGCTCACTGCGCGTCCCCGGCGTCGTCTTCTGGGTCGTCCAGGTGGCCGAACCAGCGGGCCGCGATGTCCACGTCCTTGTCGCCGCGGCCGGACAGGTTGACCAGCAGGACGCTGCCCGTCCCCAGCTCCGGGCCGACCTGGAGCGCGCCCGCCAGCGCGTGGGCCGACTCGATGGCCGGGATGATGCCCTCCGTGCGGCACAGCACCGAGAACGCGTGCATCGCCTGGGCGTCGGTGATCGGCCGGTAGGAGGCCCGGCCGGTGCCGTGCAGCCAGGAGTGCTCCGGGCCCACGGCCGGGTAGTCCAGGCCAGCCGAGATCGAGTGCGTTTCCAGCGTCTGCCCGTCCGAGTCCTGGAGCAGGAACGTGCGCATGCCGTGGATCACCCCCGGCGACCCGCCCGCCACCGTGGCCGCGTGCCGTCCCGTGGCCAGCCCGTCGCCGCCCGCCTCGCAGCCGATCAGCGCCACCGAATCGTCGGGGATGAAGGCGTGGAACACGCCGATGGCGTTCGAGCCCCCGCCCACGCAGGCGATGACCGCGTCGGGCAGCCGCCCGGCCGCCTCCAGCACCTGCTGGCGGGCCTCGACCCCGATGACCCGCTGGAAGTCGCGGACCATCATCGGGAACGGATGCGGGCCCATGACCGAGCCGATGCAGTAGTGCGTGCTGTCGACCGTGGTCACCCAGTCGCGGAAGGCCTCGTTGATCGCGTCCTTGAGCGTCCTTGACCCGTTCGCGACCGGCACCACCTCGGCGCCCAGCATCCGCATCCGGGCCACGTTCAGCGCCTGGCGGCGGGTGTCCTCCTCGCCCATGTAGACCACGCAGTCCAGGCCGAGCAGGGCGGCGGCCGTGGCCGTGGCCACCCCGTGCTGGCCTGCGCCGGTCTCGGCGATGATCCGGGTCTTGCCCATCCGGCGGGTGAGCAGGGCCTGGCCGAGGACATTGTTGATCTTGTGGGAGCCGGTGTGGGCCAGGTCCTCGCGCTTCAGGAACACCCGGCCGCCGCCCGCCCCGGCGGCGAATCGCGGCACCTCGGTCAGCAGCGTCGGCCGCCCCGCGTAGCCGGTCAGCAGGCCCCGCAGCTCGGCCCGGAAGCCTGGATCTGCCCGGGCCGCCGCGTACTCCTCGGTGAGCTCCTCCAGGGCCGACATCAGCGCCTCCGGCGCCAGCCGGCCGCCGAACGGGCCGAAATGCCCCGTGTCGTCGGGCACGCTCGCCGGACCGGTGAGGAAGCCCGTGTCCGCAGTGCTGGTCACGACTCGTCCTGCTCCGGCTTGGGCTCGGGAGCGCCGGGGTCGCCGGCCTTCGGCTCGCCGCCGCGTCGGCCCGGCCCACCCCGGTCGCCGCGCAGCGCCGGATGCGCCCCGGCCGTGACCAGGTCCGCCACCGCGCTGCGCGGGTCGCGCCCGGTGACCAGGCTCTCCCCCACCAGCACCGCGTCCGCCCCGGCCGCCGCGTAGGCCAGCAGGTCATGCGGGCCGCGCACGCCCGACTCGGCGATCTTGATGATCCCGTCCGGCACACGCGGGGCCAGCCGGGCGAAGACCGTGCGGTCTACCTCCAGCGTGGCCAGGTTGCGAGCGTTGACGCCCAGCACCGTGACCCCCGCCTCCAGGGCCCGGTCCAGCTCCTCGTCCGTGTGCACCTCGACCAGCGGCACCAGGCCGATCGACTCGGCCCGCTCCACCAGCGAGATCAGCGCGTTCTGGCTCAGCGCGGCGACGATCAGCAGCACCAGGTCCGCCCCGTAAGCGCGGGCCTCCCAGAGCTGATAGGAGCTGACCACGAAGTCCTTGCGCAGCACCGGGCACTGAACCGTGGCCCGGACCGCGGCCAGGTCCTCGAGGCTGCCGCCGAAGCGGCGTGGCTCCGTGAGCACGCTGATTACCCGGGCGCCGCCGGCCTCGTAGTCCCCGGCCAGGGCCGCGGGGTCCGCGATCGCGGCCAGCGCGCCCTTGGACGGGCTGCTCCGCTTCACCTCAGCGATCACCGAGACCTCGTCACCGCCCAGCGCGCCCCGCGCGTCACGGGGGGACGGGGCCCGGGTGGCCGCCTCCTTGAGGCGGTCAAGCGGCGTTTGCTGCTGGCGCTCGGCCAGGTCGCTGCGCACACCCTCGAGGATGTCGTCGAGCACGCTCACGCGGTTCTGCTGCCCCCTCGGATGGGATGCCTTGCGACCAAATCGTAGCGAGAGCGCCACCGGGCGCTCTGGTGCCCCCTCACGGAAGGCCGTCAGCCAGTGAATAACCAGCGAACAACCGGCGGCTAGCCAGCGCCGCCGCCGATGGCGCCACCCGCGTTCTCGGCCAGGTTCTGCTCGCCCACCCGCACGTCGCGCAGGCCCGGCTGGTCGCGGCCAGCGGTCGCGTCGAAGGCCCGGCCGACCGCCGGATGGGCCAGGAGGCCCAGCGTCGCGATCGCCAAGAGGGTACCGCCCACGTACTGCCCGGTCGCGACCCGGACCAGCCCGATGAGCGTCAGCGTCGCCTCGCAGGTCACAGCGGCCACCCAGGCCAGGTGGGCACCCGACCGCACCAGGCCGGCCAGCAAGCCCACCGCTACCGCCACCATCAGCACGAACAGCAGCCCCGTCACGTTGCGGCGCAGGTAGCCCAGGCCGATGGCGGAAGTCACCACGGCCTGCGCGATCATCACCCGGCTCACCAGGCGGACCAGCGCATGCGGCTGGTTCTTGGCTGGCCGGCTTCGGGCTGGCCGGCTCCGGGCTGGCTGCTTCCGTGCCTGCGCGCGGCCGCGCTGCGATACTGCCACCGCTGCTGCCCACCCCCCACTCTGCCGACTGACCCAGGTTCCGGCATTATGCCTGGTATTCCCCCTGATAGGCCCGCTTATGCCGCCCCATCAGCGGGGGCGAGGATCGGTCAGCGTCGGGGCCGGGCGGCGTCGGGGCCGGGCGGCGTCGGGGCCAAGCAGGGTAGGGGTCAAGCAGGGTAGGCGTCGGGGGTGGTGGTGTAGGTCCGTCCGGCTGGGGTGGTGAGCTGGAAGTGGCCGGGTGTGGGCTGGGTGAGGGTCCAGCCGGGGAGTTGCTTGATCTTGTGGTGGGTGCGGCAGTAGCCGCCGAGGTTGCACTCGCAGGTCAGGCCGCCCTGGTCGTAGGGGGTGGTGTGGTCGAGGTCGGCGTGGTGTGCGGGCTGGCGGCAGCGGGGGTTGCGGCAGGTC
>JBOHCO010001548.1:0-1217 GCA_050698895.1 Streptosporangiaceae bacterium | reverse complement strand
TCGTGATCCTGACCAACTTCGGGCTCGACGAGTACATCTTCGCCGCGCTGCGCGCGGGCGCGAGCGGGTTCCTGCTCAAGGACACCCAGCCGGCCGAGCTGCTCCAGGGGATGGTCGCGCACGGGCTGAGCAACGACGAGATCGCCGGCGCCCTGGTGCTCAGCCCGGCCACCGCCAAGACGCACACGTCAGCCGGGCGATGATCAAGCTCGGATCACCGCCCCCCGCGCTGCCTTTCGTCCCCGCGACGGCGCCGGCCAGCTGAGCCCGCCGTATGCTATAGCGTTTATGGGACGACTTGATCAGCGTGTGGTGCTCGTCACCGGAGCCACGTCCGGGATCGGCAACGCTATCGCCCGGCGCTGCGTCGCCGAGGGCGCGCGCGTGCTGGCCACCGGCCGAGACCAGGAGCGCCTGGCCGACCTGGTCGCGCTCGGCGGCTCGGTGGCCGGCTACGCCGCCGACCTGAGCGAGCCGGCGGCCGCCGACGAGTGCGTCGCCGCGGCCGTCGCCGCGTTCGGGCGGCTCGACGGGCTCGTGCACGCGGCCGGGGGCATCCGCCGCCAGGAAGACCTCCGTGAGACGACCGACGAGCAGTGGGCCTGGATGATGGCCGTCAACCTGGACGGGACCTTCCGGCTCGCCCGAGCGTGCCTGCGCGTGATGGTGCCCGGCGGCGGGTCGATCGTCCTGGTCGGCAGCCAGCTGGCCCAGGTCGGGGCGCCGGGCTACGCGAGCTACTGCGCCAGCAAGGGCGCGGTCGAGTCGCTGGTGCGCGCCCTGGCGGTCGACTTCGGGCCGTCGGGGATCCGGGTCAACGCGCTGTCGCCCGGCGTGGTGGCGACGCCCATGGCCTACGTCGACCGGCCCGACTTCGACGACCAGGTCGAGACGGTGGCATCGCGCCTGCCGCTGCGGCGGATCGGCCAGCCGGGTGACATGGCGGGCCCGGCCGTGTTCCTGCTGTCGGACGACAGCGGGTGGATGACCGGGCAGAGCCTGGTGGTGGACGGCGGCTACACCGCCCAGTGAGCGGGGGCCTCGGCCGGCCAGCGATCACGACCCTCGGATCAAGCGGCATCGCCCTGGTCCCGCCGAACGGCTGCCACGCGATGATCCACCGGAACACCGCCGGGTCCCAGTCCAGCCGGAAGCCCAGGCCGAGGGCCTGGTTGTCGACCTGGACCCAGCCGGCTTCCAGGTCGGTCAGGTAGACG
>JBOHCO010001547.1:0-2042 GCA_050698895.1 Streptosporangiaceae bacterium | reverse complement strand
GCGGGCGACTGGGCCGCGGGCGACGTGGCCGCAGGCGGTGGCCCGTGGGCCGGGCCAGGCCCGGCCGCGGGCGCCCGGGCGACCGAGACGTTGGGGGACTGGGCCAGCCGGGCCAGGAACCGCTCGTCGACCTCGCCCACCAGGCCGACCACCGTCGAAGACTCGCGCCGCATCAACCCGATCTTACGGCCGGCGCCGGCCCGCCGGACGGCTCGGGCGCGCGGGATGGTCCGGGATCGGCAGGGTCTCGCGCAGGAAGTCCAGCTCGGCCCGGAGCAGGGTGTCGGCCACGCCGGGCCGGGTGACGGCGTGGCCGGTACCCGGCAGCAGCAGCACGCGATGCGGGCGGCCGGCGGCCAGCAGCGCGGCCGACAGCCGCAGCGTGTGGGCGGGGGCCACGTTGTCGTCGGCCAGCCCGTGGACCAGCAGCAGCGGGCGGGCCGGCCCCGCGGCCAGCGCCCCGGTGGCCAGCGCCCCCGTGGCCAGCGGCAGCAGCGAACTGCGCTCGTAGCCGCCGGGCTCCAGCCCGGGATGGCCCAGGTAACGCTCCTCCCAGTAGGTGTCGTACAGCCGCCGGTCGACGACCGGCGCGCCCGCGACCGCGGCGCGGAAGACGTCGGGCCGGCGCAGCACCGCCCCGGCGGCCAGGTAGCCGCTGAACGACCAGCCCCGGATGGCCACCCGGGCCGGGTCCAGGTCGGCCAGCCGGCGGGCCGCCGCGTGCAGCGCGTCGACCTGGTCGGCCAGCACCGGCGTGAGCCGGTCGCCGAGGATGGCCTCCTGCCAGCCGATCCCGCGTCCCGGCGTGCCCCGGCCGTCCGCGACCAGCACCGCGAACCCGTGCTCGGCGAACCACTGGCACACCGCGCCGTGCCAGGTCTGGGCCCGGGTCACCACCTGCAGGCCGGGCCCGGCGTAGGGGCTGAGCAGGACCGGCAGGCGGCCGGCGCCGGGCTCGTGCCAGGACGGCAGGTGCAGGCGGGCGCGCAGCCGCCGGCGGCCCAGGACCAGGTGCCGCGGCCGGGGGCGGACCAGCGGCGGCTCGGCCAGCACCGCGATCTGGCCGTCCGGGCACCCGGCGCGCCGCACCGTCACCGTGTGACCGTCCGCGGTGCGGCTGTCCAGCACCAGGGTGTCGCCGCCGGCCGCGGCCGTGTGCACCCCCGGCCGGCTGGTCAGCCGCTCGAAGCCGCGGCCCGGCCGGTGCGACCAGACGTGCACCTCGGTCGGCTCCTGGCTGGCGGTGAACAGCACCCGCTCGCCGGCCGCGCCCAGGACCGCGCGCACGTGCAGCCCGGCCGGGGCCCGGTCCCGGCCGACCTGAATGCTGCGGGCGTCCCCGCGCCGCCGGGGCAGCACGGGCACTCCGGAGGCCGTGAACAGCGGCACGCCGGGCGGGAACTCCACCCAGGTCGCGCTGGTGCAGCGGGCCAGCGGCTCGACCGCGCCGGTAGCCGGGTCGGCGCGCAGGATCCAGGCGGTGCGCTGGTCGCGGGACTGGAGGGTGAGCACCGGGCCGGCGTCCGGCCAGTCCGCGGTGATCAGGTACTCGAAGGCCGGGTTCCAGCCGCCGGCTGGTGCCTGCCCGGCCGGGACCTCGCCCGGCAGCCGGACCTCAGCATGCGCGCCGTCGATGGTCACCACGCGCAGCGTCGTCCGCGCGTTGGGCGTGCCCGCCGCCGGGTACCGCTGCGCACGGGGCGGCCGGCCCGGGTCCGCCGGGTCGCTCAGGTAGCGGCGGTGCACCATCGCGGCGTCCACCCGCGCCACCAGCAGCGCCTCGCCGCCGGGCGACCACCAGTACCCGCGGTGGCGGCCGATCGACGCCGTCGCCGCGTAGTCGGGCAGGCCGTAGGTCACGCCGGCCGCCTCCGGCTCGGCCAGCGCCCGGTCCCGCGTCCCGTCGGCCCGCACCACGCGCAGCGCGCCGCCGGCCACGTAGGCGATCAGCGACCCGTCCGGGGACGGCCGCGGGTCCCGCACCGGCCCGACTGCCGGCAGGCGGCGCGGCCCGGCCCCGTCGGCTTCGGCCAGCCACAGGC
>JBOHCO010001546.1:0-1784 GCA_050698895.1 Streptosporangiaceae bacterium | reverse complement strand
GCCGGCTCCAGGTCACCTACCACAAGATGCGCCTGTACACCTTCGCCGATGACAGCGGGACGAGCGTGAACGGCAATGGCGTGGCGGGCTTCAAGGTGGCCAAGGTGGTCAGGTGCCGCTAGCACCCCGCTAGCCGACCGCCACTCAGCCGCCACTCGGCCGCCCCTGAGTCAGCGCCGGGCCGCCACTGAGTCACCGCCGGGCCGCCACTGAGCCGCCTCGGCCGGCGGATCACGGGACAGAGCCGCCTCGTGAGCCGCCGGCCGGGGCTAGCGCTAGCCGCGGGCTAGCCGTTGGCTAGCCGGCCATCCGGTCGAGCACCTGCCGGACCAGGTCCAGCGACGTGTGCGGGTGCAGGAAGGCGAACCGGGCCACCGTCTCGCCCTCCCACGAGGTGGGCGGCAGGAATGCCACCTGGTCGGCCAGCAGCTGGTCGGCCCAGCGCGTGTAGTCATCGGGGCCCCAGCCGCGCCGCCGGAACAGCACCACGGACAGGTCGGGCTCGCGGATCAGCTCCAGGTAGTCGCGCGCGCGGATCTCCGTGGCGGCCTGGCCGGCCAGCGCGATCGCGGCCTCGATGGCGCTGGTGTAGGCGCGGACGCCGTGCACGGCCAGCGAGAACCACAGCGGCAGCCCGCGCGCCCGCCGGGTCAGGTGGTAGGCGTAGTCGGTCGGGTTCCAGGTCGTCGGCTGCTCGTGGATCACGTCCAGGTAGGACGCGTCCTGCCGGTGCACCGAGCGGGCCAGCGCCGGGTCGCGGTACAGCAGGGCCGCGCAGTCGTAGGGCGCGAACAGCCACTTGTGCGGGTCGACGACGAACGAGTCGGCGTGCTCGATCCCGGCGTAGCGGTCCCGGACGCTCGGCGCGAACAGCCCCGCGCCGCCGTAGGCACCATCCACGTGGAGCCAGAGGCCGTACTCGCGGGCCACGGCCGAGATGCCGGCCAGGTCGTCCACGATGCCGGCGTTCGTGGTGCCGGCGGTGCCGACCACGGCCGCGACCGAGGCCGGGTCGCCGTCGGCCTTGAGCGCGGCCCGCACGGCCTCCCCGGTCAGCCGGTGATCGGCCGAGGGCACGATGAGCGGGTCCATCTCCAGCAGCCGCAGGGTGTTCCCGATCGAGGAGTGGGCGTCGGAGCCGACCGCCACCCGCCACCGCTGGCCGGCGCGCCCGGCCCCGGCGGCGCGCTTGGCCATCTCGCGGGCCACCGCGAGCGCCGACAGGTTGCCCGCCGAGCCGCCGGAGACAAAGCAGCCGCCGGCCTGGGACGGCAGCCCGGCCCGGCGGGCGATCAGGGCCAGCACCTGGTTCTCGGCATGGATCGCGCCGGCCGCCTCCAGCCAGGAGATGCCCTGGATCGAGGCGCAGGAGACCAGCATGTCGAACAACAGCGCGGCCTTGGTCGGCGCGGCGGGGATGAAGCCCAGGAAGCGCGGGCTGTCGGCGGAGATCACCGCGGGCGCGACCGTGGCCGCGTACACGCCGAGCACCTGGTCCGGGTTATGCCCCTCCTCGCCAATCAGCCCGGACATGGCGGCCTCGAGGTCGGCCGGGTCCTGGCAGCCGTGGTCCAGGGGCACGGGGTCCAGCCGCAGCCGGTTCTCGGCGTAGGCCAGCACGGATCTGATCATCTGCTCGGTCGTCGCGTCCACGCTGTGCATGAGCCGAAACCTAGATCGCCGCGACCCGGCTGGCAATGGCCGGCGGCGGATGGCTAGCGGAGGATCTCGACGAGCAGGACCCAGACGTTGAGCAGCCCGCAGATGAACGCCACCAGCACCGA
>JBOHCO010001545.1:0-2630 GCA_050698895.1 Streptosporangiaceae bacterium | reverse complement strand
TCGGCGTCATCCGCCGGGGGCGCGAGCTCTCATGTCCGGCGCTGTGCGGTAGGCGGCCAGGAAGGCCCGGGCGATGACCGTGTAGCCGGCCTCGTCGGGGTGCTTGTTCGGGCCCCGCGGCGGGCGGGCGCAGACCCAGGTCCACCGGCAGATCGCGGCCACGCTGGGCGGCATCATGCCCAGGCCACGGACCGGCGCCTGGCCGGCGAAGTCCGCGGTGGCGAAGGCGCCGGCCACATCGGCGACGCGGTCCCCGGCCGACCGGTAGACCCGGGCCAGCTCGGCGTCGAAGGCCAGGGTCAGCCGCTCGCTGGCCCGCGCCCGCGCGCGGCCGCCCGGACCGTAGCGCCACTCGGGCAGCTCAGGCGCGTAGTACGTCATCCCGATGATCAGGGTCCGGGGGCCCGCGGCGGCGCGCAGCCGACCCAGGATCAGCGCGAGGTTGGCGGCGGTCGGCGCGGCCGGGCCGGTGGCGCACGGCAGCACCGCGACGTTGACCGGGTCAGTGAAGCAGGAGCGCCGGTCGTTAGCCCCGATGTCGAGGGTGACCAGCGGGACGTGTCCGCGGTGGTCGCGCAGGAACGCGACGGCCTGGGCGAGCTGCGACCCGGCCGGGTACGGGCAGTGCCGGCCCCTGATCATCGACCGCGTGGTCTCGCCGGGGCAGCCCAGCTTCACCAGGCCCAGGTCTCGGTACCCCCGCCTGATCATGCCGTACAGCTGGTCGGCGTAGCCGAGATCGGTGTCCCCCACGTGGCCGAACGGGTCGGCCTGCACGCCCTGGGCGAGCGAGTCGCCGAGCGACAGATAGTAGCTGTGCGCGGGCGGCACGACCGGCCCGGACGACCCGCACCCGGCCAGCGCGGCCGCGCACAGCCCGGCGACAACGACCCGCGCACGGCGCATCATTCCTCCCCGATCGTGAGCTCGGCGGCCGACCCCGCGCTCCTCCCATCTTCCGGCAAGAGCACGACGGCCGCCCTCCTCCCGGCCGGCATAGGTGCACTGGCTGATAGGGTCACTGTAAATTGATTGCAGTAAGCAAATACTTTACTCATCAAGTATCGCAGTCAGCACGTGAAGTGAGGGGTAAGCGCATGCCCGGCCATGAGACCGCCGCGGAGGCGGTCGTCGACGCGGTGCTGACGGCGAGCCGGACGATGGTGGCGGTGGCCGAGCGGTCGCTGGGCGCGGCGGCCGAGGAGACCACGCTGGCTCAGTACCGGGCGCTGGTGGTGCTGGCCTCACGTGGCTCGCAGCGGATGGTGGACCTGGCCAGGGCGCTGGAGGTCACGCCGTCGACGGCCGGGCGGATGTGTGACCGCCTGCTGCGCAAGGGCCTGATCCGCCGTCACCGGGCGCGCGCTGACCGTCGTGAGGTCCAGGTGTCGATCACGGCGGCGGGCTGCGCGGTGGTGGATGAGGCGACCGCGCGGCGGCGGCCGCTGCTGGTCGAGATCCTCGTGCGCCTCACGCCCGCCCGGCAGGCCGCGTGGCCGACGCGCTGCGGGCCTTCGCGAACGCGGCCGGCGAACTGCCCGACAGCCAGTGGCTCGCGGACGGCGGCGAGGGAGTCTCGGACGGAACACCGCGGATGGCCCGAACGGCCGGGAAAGGGCGGGCCTGACGACGCCGGCCGCCGCACCGGCGGTCGCCTCGCCGGCCGACCGTGCGGTCGGCTGGCTGCGGGCCTCGCGGGCCGGGCTGATCGTCATCGCGCTGGTCATCGGGGCCGGGTCGGGGCTGGGCGCGGTGGTGTTCCGGTACCTGATCTACTTCTTCACCTGGCTAGCCACCGGGCACAGCCAGTCCGGCCAGGAAGGGTACCGGGGCAGCTCTCACCTGCCGTGGCTAGGCCTGGGGGTTCTTCGTGCTCATCCCGGTTATCGGCGGCCTCGTCTACGGGCCGCTGATCTACCGGTATGCCCGCGAGGCCCGCGGGCACGGGGTGCCCGAGGTGATGATCGCGGTCGCCGAGCAGGGCGGCCGGATCCGGCCGCAGGTCTCGGTGGTCAAGGCGCTGGCGTCCGCGCTGTGCATCGGCACCGGCGGGTCGGTCGGCCGGGAGGGCCCGATCGTGCAGATCGGATCCGCGCTCGCCTCCAGCCTGGGCCAGTGGGTGCGGATGCCGGAGAGCCGGATGCGGATCATGGTCGCCTGCGGCGCGGCCGGCGGGATCTCCGCGACGTTCAACGCGCCGGTCACCGGGGTGTTCTTCGGCGTGGAGATCATCTTGCGCGAGTTCTCCGTCGATGCGCTGTTCACCGTCATGCTGTCGGCGATGATCGCCGACATCACCGCCGTCCCGTTCCTCGGCGACAGGCCGTTCCTGTCCGGCTTCCCGGCCGGGATCACAGGGGTCGTGGTTGACAGCCGGCTCTCACCACGGTCCACGCACGGCGCCATCTGCGCCGGCGTCGACGACGACGAACATGCCTCTCATGGGCCGGCTGGTGAAGTCTATGGGCCGCACGTGCGGCCCCGCCCCGGGCGCGACCGTCGGCCTCAAGGCCGAGAGCTGGTGCAGGCGGGTCGAGCGGCGGCACCGGCCACTGCGAGATCTTGTCGGTCATCGGTGCGACCTCCTTGTAGCTGGCTGACGCTCGCAGGGCGTCCGCTCGCCCAGCGGC
>JBOHCO010001544.1:0-1792 GCA_050698895.1 Streptosporangiaceae bacterium | reverse complement strand
GGGCTTCCCAGCCAGCCGAGCACTCCGGGCAAAGCAAGGGCAACTGGCCCATTGCCGCCGATACACTCGCCGAGGCGGCCAGTAAGGTCTGGAGTGCGCACATGCTGATCAGCCCGGATAGCGTGTGAGCGACCCTGCGCCGACGATGACCAGCACCGCTGCGGATCCGCCGCAGCAGGCCGGGGCCAGCTTCGCGCGCGGCGCCGCGCTCATCGCCGGCCTCACCATTTTCTCCCGGATCCTGGGGCTGGGCCGCACCCTGGTGTTCTCCCAGACCGTCGGCGCCGGCTGCCTGGGCACGGCCTACGTCACCGCTAACCAGGTGCCGAATCTCATCTACGAGCTGGTCCTGGGCGGCGCGCTGGCCAGCGCCATGGTGCCGGTCCTGGCCCGCCCGGCCGCGCGGGCCGCGGCTGATCCGGCCGAGAAGGCCCGCGTGGCCCAGATCTCCTCGGCCCTCCTGACCTGGTCCGTGATCATCCTGGTCCCCCTCACCATCTGCGTGGCGGCGGCGGCCGGGCCGATAGCGTCACTGCTCAACCCGGCCAATGCCAGCGCGCACTGCGTTCATGCCCAGGTGGTCACCGCCACCAGCCGGATGATCACGGTCTTCGCTCCGCAGGTCATCCTGTACGGACTGTCCGTCGTGCTCTACGGCCTGCTGCAGGCCTACCGCAGGTTCACCGGCCCGGCGCTGGGACCGGCGCTGTCCAGCCTGGTGGTCATCGCCTCCTACCTCGCGTTCGCGTCGCTGGGCCACGGCGTCCCGCTGGGCCGGCTTTCACCGGGCACTGAGCTGGTCCTGTCCGCGGGCACCACGCTGGGCGTGGCCGCCCTCGTGGTGGCCGGCCTGGTGCCAGCCTGGCGGCTGCACCTGCGGATCCGGCCGGTCCTGCGGTTCCCGCCCGGAGTCGCGCGCCGGGCCGGCGGGCTGGCCATCGTCGGGGTCATCGAGCTGATCGCCGGCGACCTGTCGTCGATCGCGGCCATCGCCCTGTCCAACGGGCGCGGGGCAACCGGGGCGATCGTCATCTACAACTACGCCTGGCAGGCGTTCAGCTCCCTGCACGCCGTGCTGGCGGTCTCGATCGCGACCAGCGCCTTCCCCGTGCTGGCGGCCAGGGACGGCGAGGTGTTCGATCGGACCTGCGCCCGGTCGACGCGAGCCGTCCTGCTCGTATCGTGGCTCGGCACGGCCGTGCTCGCCGCCATCGCCGTTCCCGCCGCTCACGTCCTCGCCCGGCAGCCGGGTCAGGCATCGCAGCTGATGCTGGGCTTCGCCACGTTCGCTCCGGGCCTGGTGGGCATCGGCCTGATCGCGAACCTGTCGCGGGTGCTGTTCGCCCTCGGGCGGCTCAAGGTCGTCGCGGTCGCCGTGGCGTCCAGCTGGCTGCTCGTGATAGCGGCGGACGTGGCCCTGGCCGAGCTCGTGCCGGCCCGCCTGGTGGTGGCCGCCCTCGGCCTGGGCAACAGCATCGGCCAGACGGTCGTGGCCGTCCCGCTCTTCGTGGTGGTACGCCGGATCCGGGGCCCGGCCGCCGTCCAGGGCGCGGGCCGGGCCGCGCTGGCCGGCCTGGCCGCCGCGTGCGCGGGCGTCGCCGCCGGGGTGACCATCGGCCTGGTGGTGCCGGTCAGCCACCGGCTACTGGCCGCGGGCATGGCCGTGCTGGCCGCGGCCGGCGCGGTCGTCGCGTTCGGGGTGGTCGCCTACCTCCTGGACGACGGCGATCTGCGGGCCATCCTGGCCCGGCTGCGCCAGATCCTGCGGCCGCGCCTGGCCCGGGTATAATCC
>JBOHCO010001543.1:0-1930 GCA_050698895.1 Streptosporangiaceae bacterium | reverse complement strand
GGCCAGGCCGCTGGCCGGGTCGGCCAGCGCGGCCACGTGCGCGGCCAGCCGCGGGTCGAGCCACGGCTCGCGCTGGTAGCCGGGGTAGATGGTGAGCCGCTCGGCCAGCTCGAAGCCCTCGGCCGCGGTGCGGGCGGCGAGGTCGTCGATCTGCGGCCAGGGCCGCTCGGGGTTGACGTGGTCGGGGGTCAGCGGCGACACCCCGCCCCAGTCGTCGATGCCCGCGCCCAGGATGAGCGGGTACTCCTCGCCGATGAGATTGGGCGGGGCCTGGATGCGGGCCGCCGGGCCGAGCACCAGCCGGGCCACGGCGATGGTGGCGGCCAGGTCGTCCAGCTCGGCGTCGGGGGTGGCGCGCATCTTGGTGTCCGGCTTGGCCCGGAAGTTCTGCACGATGACTTCCTGCACGCCGCCGTACTCGCGGGCGACATGGCGGATGGCGAACAGCGAGTCGGCGCGCTCGGCCAGCGTCTCGCCGATGCCGATCAGGATGCCGGTGGTGAACGGCACGCTGCTGCGGCCGGCGTCCTCCAGCACCCGCAGCCGGACCTTGGGGTCCTTGTCCGGGCTGCCGAAGTGCGGGCCGCCCTTCTCGGTGAACAGCCGCTCCGCCGTGGTCTCCAGCATCATGCCCATGGACGGCGCGACCGGCTTGAGCCGCTGGAAGTCCGCCCAGGTCAGCACGCCGGGGTTGAGGTGAGGCAGCAGCCCGGTCTCCTCCAGCACCCGGATGGCCATGGCCCGGACGTAGGACAGCGTGTCGTCGTAGCCGTGCGCGTCCAGCCACTCGCGGGCCTGGTGCCAGCGGTCCTCGGGCCGGTCGCCCAGGGTGAACAGGGCCTCCTTGCAGCCCAGCGCGGCGCCGTCGCGGGCGATCTGGAGGATCTGGTCCGGCGACAGGTACGGGCTGTCCACCCGGCCGGGCACGGTGACGAACGTGCAGTAGGCGCAGCGGTCCCGGCACAGCCGGGTGACCGGGATGAAGACCTTGCGCGAGTAGGTGATCACGCCCGGGCGGCCCGCGGCGGCCAGGCCGGCGTCGCGGACCCGGCCGGCGTGCGCGAGCAGGCCGGTCAGCGCCTCGCCGCGGGCCTGCAGCAGGACCACGGCCTCGGCCTGGTCGAGCGTCTTGCCGTCGCGGGCCCGGGCCAGTGCCCGGCGCAGGGCGGCCGGGCTGGCCTCCGGGACCGGGCCGGGGCGGGAAGGCGTCGGGACATCGGGTTCGGGCTGGCGGCTGTGGGGGGCGGGCGCGACGCTCATTAGTCCACCCTAGGTGGCCAGCCAGGTGACCTCGCCGGCCAGGCCGGCTCCCGGATCGGCGGCAGTGGCGGCCCGCGCGGCTGCCCCGTCGGCCAGCAGCACCGACGCGGTGCGCTGGTCGGCCGGGAGGAATGCCTCCAGCCGCAGTTCAGACACCGTGACGTCGACCGCGGTGGCGAAGCTGGTGATGGTGGTCATCAGGGCCAGCTCACCGTGCCGCGACCGGAGCTGGAGCGGGACCGCGAAGCCCAGGTGCCCGGGTCCGAGCCGGGCCGGGGGCACGTACTCGCTGAGCTCGGCGTGCAGGGCGGCCAGCTCGGCGTCGGGGCTGCGGTCCAGCTCGGCGGCGATGGCGTTGAGCACGTGCCGGGCCCACTCGGCGAAGTTGACGATCCGCGGGGCCATGCCGTCCGGGTGCAGCCGCCAGGATGTGCTCGAGCGCGGAGCGGACCGGGGCCAGCCCGGCGCCGTCCAGCGGGGTTTCCGCGTAGGCGGGCGCGAAGCCGGCCGCGAGCAGCAGCTCGTTGCGCTCCCGCAGCGGGAGCCCGAGGGGCTCGCCGAGCCGGACGACCATCTCCCGGCCGGGCACCGACCGGCCGCTCTCGATGAAGCTGAGGTGGCGCTGGGTGGTGCCCGCCCGGATGGCCAGATCGAGCTGGCTCAGCCGCCG
>JBOHCO010001542.1:0-1173 GCA_050698895.1 Streptosporangiaceae bacterium | reverse complement strand
ATCCAGTTCCCCGACGAGCCCGCCACCGGCTACGACGAGATCCGGCGGGTCCTCAAGCCCGGCGGCCGGGTGGTGCTGACCTGCTGGGAGCCGCTGGACCGCGCGGACGAGCAAGTCAGCCCGCGGGTGCGCCGGGCCGACCTCGGCGCCGGCCGGCGCCGGGCCGGCTTCACGGATGTTGAGGTCCGGGACCGCCCGGAGTGGCTGGCCCGCGAGCAGACGCTGTGGGCGGAGGCCGTCAGCCTCGACCCCGCCGGCGACCCGGCGCTGCAGTCGCTGCGTGACGAGGCCGTGAGATCCCTGGAGTGGATCACGCTGATCCGCCGCGTGCTGGCCGTCGCCGCCAGCCCCCGGTAGCCCCTCGCGCAGGAGAGGGCCCGGAAAGCCGCTACTTAACATAATGTGCATTATCGGCGCTTGACTGATGCCTGATCAGGCAGGGGTCTCGGCAGGCCGAGCCTTCTTCTTGCTGTTATCAGCGGCGGGCCGCGGCCTGCCTGGCGATCACGCTTGTGGGTGTCCCGTTGGTAACCGCGGAGTGTTGCCAACGGGACACCCACAAGCAAGTCGATCTTGGATCAGCTTGGGCTGGGCTTCGCTTCTTGCTGTTATCAGCCCAGCGAGGTCATCCGCGAAGGCTCAGGCACCGACGTAGGCCGCCAGGTGCTCGCCGGTCAGCGTCGGGCGGGCGGCAACGAGGTCAGCGGGCGTGCCCTCGTACACGACCTGGCCGCCGTGGTGCCCGGCGCCGGGCCCGAGGTCGATGATCCAGTCCGCGTGGGCCATGACCGCCTGGTGGTGCTCGATGACGATGACCGACTTGCCGGAGTCCACCAGCCGGTCGAGCAGGCCGAGCAGCTGCTCGACGTCGGCCAGGTGCAGCCCGGCGGTCGGCTCGTCGAGGACGTAGACGCCGCCCTTCTCCCCGATGCGGGTGGCCAGCTTGAGCCGCTGCCGCTCGCCGCCGGACAGCGTGGTGAGCGGCTGGCCGAGGCTGAGGTCGCCGCGCCCGACGTCGGCGAGGCGGTCGAGGATCTTCTGCGCGGCGGGCGTGCGCGCCGGGCCGGCGCCGAAGAACTCGCGGGCCTCGGTCACCGGCATGGCCAGCACCTCGCTGATGTCGCGGCCGCCGAGCTTGTACTCCAGCACCGAGGCGTCGAACCGCTTCCCCTC
>JBOHCO010001541.1:0-7780 GCA_050698895.1 Streptosporangiaceae bacterium | reverse complement strand
GGCCGGCCACCTGGTCATCGCCGAGGCCGGCACGAACGCGCTGGCCACCTTCCGCCTGCACGGCAACGGGACGGTGACCCAGCTCGACGCGGTCGGCACCGGCCAGTCGGCGACCTGCTGGGTGGCCCCGGCCCGCGG
This sequence comes from Streptosporangiaceae bacterium, assembly GCA_050698895.1. GTDB lineage: Bacteria > Actinomycetota > Actinomycetes > Streptosporangiales > Streptosporangiaceae > DASUBV01. The sequence goes on along the minus strand of JBOHCO010001541.1, from coordinate 7,642 downwards.
CTACTTCTTTGCGTCCAACGCGGGCAGCGCGAACATCAGCCGCTACTCGGCCGGCCCGGCCGGGCAGCTGACCCTGATCGGCGCGACCGGCACCGACCCCGGCACCGTGGACGCCTCGGCGTCGCACAATGGCCGGTTCCTCTACGTTCAGACCGGCGGGAACGGGATCGTCGACGAGTTCGCGATCGGCGCCGGCGGCACGCTGACCAGCATCGGCAGCGTCACCGTGCCGAACGCGGCCGGCGGCGAGGGGATCGTGGCGCACTGAGTTTGGTGCACTGAGTTTGGTGCACTGAGTGAGGGCGGCCGTGGTGCCCGTGATCGGGAGCCGCGGCCGCCTGCCCGGTACCGGCCGACCCGTGAGAGAAAGGCGCATAGGCTGACCGCCGTGACTCAGGACCCGGACGCCGGCCTGCTCGACCGGCTCCGGTCGGGCGACGAGCAGGCCTTCGTCGCGCTGGTCGGCCGGTACCGGGACGCGATGCTGCGGCTGGCAGCTGGCTACGTACCTAGCCGGGCCGTGGCCGAGGAGGTCGTCCAGGAGACCTGGATCGGCGTGCTGCGCGGGCTGGACGGCTTCGAGGGCCGGTCGACGGTTCGCACCTGGCTGTTCCGCATCCTGGTCAACCGGGCCAGGACGGCCGGCAGCCGGGAACGGCGCAGCGTCGCGGTGGAGGACATCGGGCCCGTCGTCGACCAGTCGCGGTTCGACGGGTCCGGCGGCTGGATCGCGCCGCCAGAGCACTGGATCGAGCGGACCGAGGACAAGCTCATGGCAGCCAAGATGGCCGACCGGATCCGCACGGCCATCGGGGACCTGCCCGCCCGGCAGCGGGAGGTGGTGACGCTGCGCGACATCGAGGGAATGAGCAGCGGCGAGGTCTGCGGCGTGCTGGAGATCAGCGAGGCCAACCAGTGGGTGCTGCTGCACCGGGGCCGCAGCCGGCTACGACAGGTCATCGAGACTGAATTCGGGCAGGCCTGACATGGCCCTGAGGCTCAGGCTCCGTCGCGACCTCGTCTGCCAGCAGGCCGTCGAGCTGGTCACCGACTACCTGGAAGACACCTTGGCCCGCGGTGACCGGCGCCGGTTCGAGTCCCACCTGGCGGGCTGCCCGCACTGCACCGAGTACCTGGCTCAGATGCGCGCCACGATCACGCTGGCCAGCTCGATCACGCCCGAGGACCTGACCCCCGGGATGCGCAGCGAGTTCATCGACCTCTACCGGAGATTCCAGGCCGGCACCGAGCCGGGCACGGGGCCGGGCACCGGGCCACGGCCAGAGCCGGACCCGCAGGACCCGGACGCATAGACGACCCGCCCGCCGGGCGGCCAGCGGACGGGCCGACTAATAGTCCCGCCGGCGCCCCCTAGCTGACGGTGCTATGCCTGTACTTCAGCGTTCGGGTGTGCAGCCGGCCTGCCGACGATGTGTGCGCGGTGTGGAGAAGTCACAGCCGCCTCAGCGATCGCAGTCCGTGCAGTAGCGGGCCTGCGGGGTCCGGGTGAGCCGGGCCGCCGGCACCGGTTCGCGGCACCCCTCGCACCGGCCGAACGTCCCGTTGGCCAGGCGGACCAGCGCCGCCTCGATCTCGGCCAGCGCCCGCCGCTCCGCGACCGCCTGGCGCAGAAGCGGCCGGGCCTGCCGGTCGTGTGCCGCGGCCCGGTGCCCGGTACGGGTGACGGCCTCCTCCGCGTCGTGGTAGGCGAGGGACAGCTCGGTAACGCGCTCAAGACGGGAGCGCCAGTGCGCTTCGAGCAGGGCGCGCCAGCGGGGCCGGGCTTCCGGCTCCAGGTGCGGCGCCCGCTCGGCGGCGCCGGGTTCGGCCCAGGCGTGCGGCCAGTCGGTCGCCGGCTCGGAGCGCATGGTTCGCGGCGAGCCGATCGCCAGGTCTGCGGACATCGGAACTCCTCCCGGACGGCTGTCCCCGCCCCCGTGACGGGTACCGGATCCGCTGTCCAGCAGATCCGGCCATGCTGCATGGAAGCTGACCAGGATGCTGATGGAATGGTGTGAATGTGGTGGCGGGATGTAGACGGCCCAGGCCGGGGCACCGGAACGGCTAGGCCGCGGGCAGGGAGACCACCACGACCGTGCCCTGGCCCGGCGTGCTGTCCACGCTGATCTCGCCACCGTGCCCGCGGACCAGCTCGGCGACCACGGCCAGCCCGACCCCGCTGCCGGCCGCCCCGGTCGGGTTGCTCCCGCGCCAGAACCGCTCGAAGATGTGCGGGAGCTGATCGGCCGTGATGCCGACCCCGGTGTCGGCCACGCTGAGCGTGGCCCGGTCGTTGTCCAGGCCCGTGCTCAGCACGACCCGCCCGCCCGCGGGCGTGAACTTGGCCGCGTTGGTCAGCAGGTTGGTGATCACCTGGTGCATCCAGCGCGCGTCGGCCCGGACGGGCGCCGGGTCCAGGTGGCGCTCCAGGGCCAGCTGGCTGGACTCAAACCGGCCTGCCAGGCTGTCGGCCGCCGTGGCCGCCATCTCGGCCAGGTCCCCGTCGGAGAGGGTGAGCTGGAGGGCGGCGGCCTCGGCCGCCGCCAGCGTTTGCAGGTCGTCGACCATCCGGGCCAGCCGCAGCACCTCGTCGCGCAGTGAGGCGAGCTGCGCCGGGGTGGGCTCGACCACGCCGTCGAGCAGGGCCTCGTGGCCGGCTTGCAGGACGGCGACCGGGGTCCGCAGCTCATGGGCCACGTCGGCGACCAGGTACCGGCGCAGCTGCTCCTCGCGGTCCAGGGCATCGGCCATCTCGTCGAACGTCTCGGCCAGGTTAGCCAGCTCGCTGGGGCCGCCCAGGTCGCCGACCCGGGCCGTGCGGTCGCCGCCGCCGACGGCGTTGGCCACCTCGATCAGGCGCTCCACCGGCCGCGTGAGCCGCCGGGACACCGCGATGGCGACGACCAGGGCCAGCAGCGCGGCCAGCCCGGCCGCGCCGGCGATGGCCCGCCAGAACTCGGTGCGCAGCCGGTTGTCGACCGCGCCGAGCCCTGGCCCGAAGCGGACCGTGACCGTGCCCACCCGGTGCCCGCTGACCACGACCGGATACCGTTCGACGGCACCGGACCGGGACCGGAAGCCGGGCGAGACCCACACGACTCCGCCGGCGGCATCGGTCACCTGGATGTCCGCGCTGATCTTGTCGGCCAGGTCCGTGGCGGACATGAAGTCCGTCCGGGTCCAGCCGCCGGCCTGGGCCCGCGACGCGCTCAGCACGGAGGCCATGGCCTGGCTCAGCTTGGCTCGCTGGGCCTGCGAGAGCTGATCTACGTCGGTGGCCGCGAACACGGCGGTCAGCACGCTGAGCAGGGCGACGGCCGACAGCGCGACGGCCACGAACGCCAGCGAGAGCCGCATCCCGAGCGGAGCGGTGTCGCTCTGCCTAGCCATCCCGGCTCAGGCCCAGGCGGTACCCCCCGCCCAGCACCGTCTGGATGATCTCGGGCCGGGCCGCGTCCACCTCAATTTTCCGGCGCAGGTTCTTCACGTGCGAGTCGACGCTGCGCTCGTAGCCCTCGAACTCATAGCCGCGAGTCCGGTTGATGATCTCGTAGCGCGAGTAGACCCGGCCGGGGACGGTGGCCAGCGCGACCAGCACGCCCCACTCGGTGGGGGTGACGGCGACCTCCTCGCCGCGCACCCGCACCGTGCGGCGCTGCTCGTCGATGACCAGCTCGCCGCTGCCGAAGGCGGTCGGCTCGAAGCTGGCGCCGGCCGGCTGGCCGCCCCGGCGCAGGATCGCCTGGCAGCGCAGCACCAGCTCACGAGGGCTGAACGGCTTGGTGACGTAGTCATCGGCGCCCAGCTCCAGGCCGCGGATCCGGTCATCCTCGCTGGCCTTGGCCGTGAGCATGAGGATCGGGGTGGCGCTGCGCGACCGCAGCTCCCGCGCGACGGTCTCGCCCGGCACGTCGGGCAGCCCGAGGTCCAGGACGACCAGGTCCGGCTCGGCCGAGCCGGACAGGCTGAGCGCCTCCGCACCCGAGCCCGCGGACAGCACCGTGAAGCCGCCCCGCTCCAGGTAGGACCGGACCAGTTCCCTGAGCTTCCGCTCGTCCTCGACCAGCAGGATCGTCGCCGCCACTCTCCGGTCCCCTCCTCCCGCAGGACTAGCCAGACGCCCGTATCAAGGCTACGTCCCCGCCCTGACTTCGGCTCCACAGCATCACCACATGGGCTTCACCGAATTTGCCTGCCGGGCGGGTGAACTGGGTTCGCACGCTCCGACTGTTATGCCAGCGCGCAGCGCCCGCTGGAGCCGGCCCCACATCCCCTCGAGGAGGAGCATGACCGATTCTGACCTCCTCCTGCTGGCGCCATGGGTAGTGTTCGCCGGCGGCGTGATCACCCTGATGGTGCTGGCCGTTACCAGGGAGCGTCGGCGGAGCCGGATCGTCCGGGGGGGGCGGGGGCGGCGCAAGGACCACTAGGCCAGGATGGCGTCCCCGAATCCATTAAACGGCTCGCTTCATTCACTTCTGCCGCAGAATTGCCTATCCGCCCCGCTTGCATCAGGGATACCGGGAGGAAACTGCGCCGGCCCGGCGACCCCGAGACCCTCCGGCAGGAAACCTAGTTATTTGCCCCGTTCTGACCATCAACAACACACGTCATCATGACAACTGGACGGGACCGCGATACGCCGAGTTCCCGCATGGTGTTTGATAGAAGTGGTTACACTCGCATTTCGCGAGGGCGACTTGCGCGTGTCAGTCAGTTCTGGCGCGGGGCCTCAATGGGGGGGTTCCCGCCGTTACCGGGGGCGCGCGGTCGCGTAACCCAGGATCCTCATCCGTGGATCCCGTAGATCACCCAGTAGGAGAAGGCACATGCCTCAGGGCACCGTGAAGTGGTTCAACGCCGACAAGGGCTACGGTTTCATCGCCCCGGACGACGGCACCGCCGACGTCTTCGTGCACCACTCCGCGATTCAGGTAGACGGTTTCCGCAGTCTTCAGGAGAATCAGCGAGTCGAGTTCACCGCCGGCCAGGGGACTAAGGGCCCGCAGGCCGAGCAGGTTCGCCCGCTCTGACGTCCGGGCCGGAATCCGTGGCGGCGGATCCCGGCGCGGCTGAGGGGGCGGCCTAACGGCCGCCTCCTTTTATTTCGCCATATTCCGGCGCCAGAAGCGAAATGTCCGTCAGCGCCTCCGGATCAGCGGCGCGGATGCCGCGCGCCATTCGCCCGGGTCCCGTCGCGATCATGAAAAGCGCCGGAAGGCGGGTCGCCGGGCGGGTCGTCAGGCGGGTGGCTCAGTGGGTTCCGGTACCGGGTGCCGGGTATCGTCAGGCCGACGCGGCATGGCCGGCCAGCGCTCGCGTCCAGGCGAGAAGGGGCGCAGATGACTCGACCGCTGCTGAACCGGCGGCTCACCGGCATGGGCACGACGATCTTCGCCGAGATGTCGGCGCTGGCCGTGGCGACGGACTCCATCAACCTGGGCCAGGGCTTCCCGGACACCGACGGCCCGGCCGAGATCGCACGGGTCGCGGCCGACGCCGTCCTGGCCGGCCGCGGTAACCAGTACCCGCCCGGGCCTGGCGTCCCCGAGCTGCGGCAGGCCATTGCCGCCCACCAGAAGCGGTTCTACGGGCTGGAGGTCGACCCGGACACCGAGGTGCTTGTGACCGCCGGGGCCACCGAGGCGATCGCGGCGACCATGCTCGCGCTGCTAGAGCCCGGCGACGAGGTGATCGCGTTCGAGCCCTACTACGACTCCTATGCGGCGAGCATCGCCATGGCCGGCGCCACCCGGGTGCCGGTGACGCTGCGGCCGCCGGCCTTCCGGCCCGACCTGGACGTGCTGCGCGACGCGGTGACCAGCCGGACCCGGCTGATCCTGGTGAACTCCCCGCACAACCCCACCGGCATGGTGCTCAGCCGCGCCGAGCTGACCGAGATCGCCCGCCTGGCCGTGGAGCGGGATCTCATCGTGGTGACCGATGAGGTCTACGAGCACATCGTGTTCGAGGGCGAGCACATCCCGATCACCACGCTGCCGGGCATGGCCGAGCGCACGGTCACGATCAGCTCGGCGGGCAAGACGTTCTCCTTCACCGGCTGGAAGGTGGGCTGGGTCACCGGCACGGCCGCGCTGGTCACCGCGGTGCGCACGACCAAGCAGTTCCTGACCTTCGTCAGCTCAGGGCCGTTCCAGTACGCCGTCGCCGCCGGGCTCGGCATGCCGGACAGCTTCTACGGCGAGCTGGCCGGCGGCCTGCGTCGCCGCCGCGACCTGCTCGCGGCCGGGCTGACCGCGGCCGGCTTCGACGCCTTCACGCCGCACGGGACCTACTTCATCACCACTGACATCGCGGCGCTGGGGGCCGATGACGGGCTGGCCTTCTGCCGCGACCTGCCCCGGCGGTGCGGCGTGGTCGCGGTGCCCAACGCGGTCTTCTACGACGACGCGCAGGCGGGCCGGACCCAGGTGCGGTTCGCGTTCTGCAAGCGCGAGGAGCAGCTCCGCGAGGCGGCGCGCCGGCTCCAGCAGGCCTTCCGGCCCGCGGACAGCTGACCGGCCCCAGACCGGCGGAGTGGTTCGGATCGTCGGTGTCAGGACACGGACAATCCGAACTGTTCCTCCAGGCTGAGCCAGGTGGGGCCGATGGGGCGGCGCGAGGTGGATGGCGGAGCTCGGCGCGCTGGCGCTGCGCTCGGACACCGAGCTGCTGCTGAAGAGCCGCCGCGTGGTTCCCGCCCGGCTGCTGGAGGCGGGCTTCGCCTTCGAGTTTCCCGGCTGGCCGGCCGCCGCACGGGACCTGACCCGCCGGGGTCCGGGAGGACCGCGCCGGTACGGGGAACAACGCCCGGGCTGATAGCGTTCCGGATTGAGCGGCAGATGACTGCCGTCACTCTGGCGGGCGAGCAGCCCGCACGGTCGGTTGTGTGCGCGCTTCGCTGCCCGGTGAGCTTCATCGCGGCGTTGTCGCCGGTGAATGTCCCGCGACTCGGCCCCTAGCTCAGATGGAGCTTATGCATGCCTGATGATCCGCAGCGCCGCCGTGCGTCCGGCCGCCCCGGCGAGACTAACTCGCGGGCCGGCCGGCGATCCGGCGGTGCCGGCGGTTCGGGCCGGGGTGGCCGGTCCGGCCATGACGCGCGGCCCGGCAGCACGGGCCGTTCCGGCGGCTCGGGCCGTCCGGGCAACGACGGCCGTCCCGGCAACTCCGGCTGGTCCGGCGGCGGCCGATCCGGCCCCGCCGGCCGGTCTGGCAGCGGCGGCCGGTCTGGCCGCCCGCGCAACTCCCGGAATAACAGTCCCCGGCCGAGCAGCCGTCCGGTCGAGAAGGCGCCGTCCGAGCTTGACCTGGCGCTGACGGCCGCGGTGGCCGCACCGGCGCCGGAGCCGACGACGTTCGCCGCCCTGGGCTTGCCGACCCGGCTGGTGGCGGCCCTGGCGGCGCAGGGGATCGAGGCTCCGTTCGCGATCCAGGCCCGCGCCGTGCCCGACGCGCTGACCGGGCGCGACGTGCTGGGCAAGGCCCAGACCGGCTCGGGCAAGACGCTGGCCTTCGGCCTCCCGTTGCTGAACCGGCTGACGGCCACCACGGGCCAGCGGCGGCCGAAGGCACCCCGCGGCCTGATCCTGGTCCCGACCAGGGAACTCGCCCAGCAGGTCGCGGACGTGCTCGGCCCGCT
>JBOHCO010001540.1:0-1741 GCA_050698895.1 Streptosporangiaceae bacterium | reverse complement strand
CCTCCGGCCGACCGGCCGCCGGGCTCCAGGCCGGCGGCGAGTCGGCCGGGCTGGCCCGGCTGCGCGCCTGGACGTCCGCGGAGCTGGCCGGCTACGACACCGCCCGCGACGACCTCGGGGCCGACCGGGTGTCCCGGCTGTCGGCCTACCTGCACCTGGGCTGCCTGTCCGCGGCCGCGATCGAGGCCGAGCTGGCCGGGCGGCCGGGCAGCGAGCCGTTCGTGCGCCAGCTGGCCTGGCGCGACTTCTTCCATCAGGTGCTGGCCGACCGGCCGGATGCCGCCCGGCGCGACTACCGGGACCGGGGCGACGACTGGCACCGCGACCCGGACGCGCTCGCCGCCTGGCAGGCCGGGCAGGCCGGCTTCCCGGTGGTGGACGCCGGGATGCGGCAGCTAGCCGCGGAGGGGTTCATGCACAACCGGGCCCGGATGATCGTGGCGTCGTTCCTGACCAAGGATCTGTACCTGGACTGGCGCGCGGGCGCCGCGCACTTCATGCGGCTGCTGGCCGACGGGGACGTGGCCTGCAACCAGCTGAACTGGCAGTGGGTGGCCGGGACCGGCACCGATACCAGCGCGCACCGGGTCTTCAACCCGACTGTGCAGGGCCGCCGCTTCGATCAGGACGGCAGCTACGTGCGGCACTTCGTGCCCGAGCTGGCCGGGCTGCCGACCGGGGTGATCCACGACCCGGACGCGGCGGCCCGGCGGCGCTGCGGCTATCCCGCGCCGCTGGTCGACCACCGGGCCGCGGTGGCGCGGGCCCGGCGCCACAAGTAATCGGCGCCGCGGTGTAACGCGCGCCCGGCTGGCGGGACTGAGGGTCGGCATGCTCAGCCTCTTAGCAAGGAGAACGCATGAGATCCCTGACCCGTCTCGCTGGCGCAAGCGCGCTCGCGGCGGCCACGCTCACGGCGGCCGCGGCGGCCTTCGCCGGGCCGGCCGGAGCCGCGGTGTCCCACCCGGGCTACCGCGGATTCGCTGGTGCCCGGCACGCGGTGTTCGTCCAGACGGACAACCTGGCCGGGAACCAGGTCGTCGCCTACCACCGCGCGGCGGACGGCACCCTCACCCAGTCCGCGACCTACGCCACCGGCGGCCTGGGCGGCCAGCTCAGCGGCTCGGTTGTCGATCACCTTGCCTCACAGGGCTCGCTGACCTACGACCCCGCTCAGGCCGCCCTGTTCGCGGTGAACGCCGGGAGCAACACGATGTCGGTGTTCGGCGTGCACGGCGACCGGCTGGGACTGCGTCAGGTGATCCGCTCCGGCGGCCAGTTCCCGGTCAGCGTGGCCGCCCGCGGTCGCCTGGTGTACGTGCTGAACGCGGAGAACGGCGGCTCGGTGCAGGGTTACCGGGCGTTCGGCGGTCGGCTCGTGCCGATCCCCGGCTCGAACCGGGCGCTGGGCCTGAACCCGTCGGCCACGCCGCAGTTCACCAACACGCCGGGCCAGGTGGCCTTCTCGCCCGACGGCCGCCAGCTGATCGTGACGACCAAGGCCAACGGCAATGACATCGACGTGTTCGGCGTCGGGTTCGACGGCCGCCTGTCGGCCGCCCCGGTCGTGAACTCCGAGCCGGGCACGGTGCCGTTCGCGATCAGCTTTGACCAGGCCGGCCACCTGGTCATCGCCGAGGCCGGCACGAACGCGCTGGCCACCTTCCGCCTGCACGGCAACGGGACGGTGACCCAGCTCGACGCGGTCGGCACCGGCCAGTCGGCGACCTGCTGGGTGGCC
>JBOHCO010001539.1:0-2618 GCA_050698895.1 Streptosporangiaceae bacterium | reverse complement strand
AGCGCGTTGTCGTCATCGGCGGCAGCTCGGGAACGGGCCTGGCCACGGCCCGGGCCGCCGCCGAGGCAGGCGCGGCCGTCACGATCGCGTCGAGCGACCAGGGCCGGCTGAGCGCCGCGCTGGCCGGACTGCCGGGCGGCTGCGACGGGGCCGTGGTCGATACCCGCAGCGAGGCCAGTGTCGCCGCCCTGTTCGCCAGGGTCGGCGAGCTGGATCACCTGGTCTATACCGCCGGTGACGGACCGGACCAGCGGTCGCTGCTGGACCTGTCACCGCAGGAGGCCCGCCAGCCGTTCGAGGTCCGGTTCTGGGGCGCGATCGCGGCCGTCAGGCACGCGGCCCCCCGCATCAGGCCGGGCGGCTCCATCGTGCTCACGTCCGGGACGATCGGCGTCCGCCCGGTGCCCGGCGCGGCGCTGGCGGCCAGCGGCGCCGCCGCCATCGAGGGCCTGGCGCGAGGGCTCGCCGTCGAACTGGCCCCCGTCCGCGTCAACGCGGTCCGGCCGGGGGTAATCCGCACGCCGGCGTGGGACCAGATCCCGGAGCCGCAGCGTGAGGCAGTGTTCACGGCCCTGGCCGGGCGGGCGCTCACCGGGGCGATCGGCGAGCCGGACCAGATCGCGGCGACCCACCTGTTCCTGATGGAGAACCGCTTCGTCACCGGGACCGTGCTCACCGTCGACGGGGGCTTCATCCTGACCGGCAGCTAGCCGGCCGCGATCTTCGATGGTCAGGCTGGCCGCGTGCGTGCGCCATCACCGCCCCGGCTGGAGGCCGAATAGTGGCCGTCGAGGATCGGCGCGTCGTCCATGCCCATGCCGTGATGGAAGTCGCTCCAGGTCACCAGGTCGCCCGAGCGGGCGATGACGGGGGCCAGGCTGGCGCAGCCGGCCGTGCCGCAGCCGCACATGTACAGCACGGCACAGCACGACGCGGCGCGGCGTGGCGGCGGGCGGCAGCGGCTCGCCGTCGCCCAGGATCGCGGCCGACGGCCAGGGCCAGTAATCCTGGCCGCCGACCGAGGCCAGCCGGGCCTGGCCGTCGATCAGGATCTGCACGACCGGGTACTCGATCAGGATCTGCACGACCGGGTACTCGAAATCGGACTTCAGTACGGCCGGGACGACCAGCCGCAGTCCAGCCGACTGACGGCCCGGCGGCCGCTCCGTGCTGCCACGCCGATCATCCCCGGTCCCGACACGCCGAACTTCGGCGACTGCCGCGCTCAGAAAGCGCCAGCAACCGCATCAGCCGGTAATCGGCTTGCTTATGAGCCTGCACCTGGCCACCCCCTCAGTCACACGAGCCACACAGCCGAATAGCAGTTCGGATCGTCCGTGCCATAGCACGGACGATTCGAACTGCTGCTGGAGAGTGGGGCGCGTGGGGTCGATGGGGCTTCCGCGCCGCGCCCGCCAGCCACACGAGCCCCACGGACCACACAAGCCCCCGGACCCCACGGACCACACAAGCCCCCGGGCCACACGGACCACACAGACCACACAGACCACACAGGCCACAGAGTGGTCTGGATCATCCGGGCCATAGACCGGGTGAACTGGCGTCACTGACCGCGGGTGTTCGCGGGCGAGGCGGGGGTGGTGGCTAGGCTGGCTGGCGTGAGCGCGACATTCCCGCCCCGGCTGGAGATCGACGGCCGCCCGGCCGGCCTGGAGCAGGTGCAGGCCCTGGACCTGAGCCCGCGCGGGCACTTCACGGCCATGCAGGTGCGCGGCGGGGCCACGCTGGGCCTGGACTTCCACCTGGCCCGGCTGGACGCGGCCAGCCGCGAGCTGTTCGGCGCCGGGCTGGACGGGGACCTGGTCCGCGGCTTCATCCGGCAGGCGCTGGACGGCACGCCGGACGCCTCGGTGCGGGCCAACGTGTTCCTTCCCGCAGTCGCGGGGGGGATAGGGCCACCGGGGTCTGGGGTGCCCCCGGGGGGCGCCGTGTCCCCCCTGGCCAGCACTGCCCAAAGCGCGCCTTCGGTGATGGTCAGCGTGCGCCCGCCCGCGGCCCCGCCGTCGCGGCCGCAGCGCCTCCAGTCGGTGCCGTACCAGCGGCCGCTGGCCCACATCAAGCACTCGACCGGCTTCGGGCAGAGCTACTTCGGCGGCCTGGCCTCGGCCAACGGGTTCGACGAGGCGCTGTTCGCCGGCCCGGACGGGTCGGTCTCCGAGGGCAGCATCACCAACATCGCGTTCCTCGACGGCGACGCCATCGTCTGGCCGAGCGCCCCGGCGCTGCGCGGCGTGATGATGCAGGTGCTCCAGCGCGAGCTGACCCGCGCCGGGGTGCGCTGGCGGCACGCGCCGGTGCGCCTGGCCGACCTGCCCGGCTTCGACGGCGCGCTGGTCACCAACTCGCACGGGATGGCCCCGGTGGCCAGCATCGACGACCTGGTGCTGCCGGCGGGCGCCGGGCTGTACGCCGCGGCGGCCAAGCTGCTGGCCGCGGCGCCCTACGACGCCATCTGACGGCGAGCCGATGTGACTGCGAGCCCGCCTGACTACGACACCAGCTGAGCGACCACCCCGCCCCCGCGGAAGAGAGAGCGCGCATGAAGGCAGCCCGGCTGCACGCAGTGGGTGACCTGCGGGTCGGCGACGAGCCGGCGC
>JBOHCO010001538.1:0-1202 GCA_050698895.1 Streptosporangiaceae bacterium | reverse complement strand
GTCCGGCGACAAGGGCGGCAACGCCAACGTGGGCCTGTGGGCCCGCGACGACGCGGGCTACGCCTGGCTGGCCGGCTGGCTGACCGAGGCCCGGTTCCGCGAGCTGCTGCCCGAGGCGGCCGGGCTGCCCGTGCGCCGCTACGAGCTGCCCAACCTGCGCGCGCTCAACTTCGGGGTCGTCGGCCTGCTCGGCGCGGGCGTCGCGGCCAGCACCCGGCCCGACCCGCAGGCCAAGGGGCTGGGCGAGTACGTGCGCTCCCGGCTGGCCGACATCCCGCTGACGCTGCTCGACGCGGCAAGCGGGTCCGGCGGACCGGTATGAGCACGGCCGAGCTAGCCCGGGCCCGCGACCCGGACCGGCGGGAGAAGATCCTGCGGGCGGCCGGCGAGCAGTTCGCGCGGCGCGGCTACCATGCGGTCAGCCTGGCCGACATCGGGGCCGCGGCCGGGATCGTGGGGTCGGGGATCTACCGCCACTTCACCAGCAAGTCGGCCATCCTGGTCGCCCTGCTCGACCAGGTCATGGGCCGGCTGATCGACGAGGCCGGGCAGATCCTGGCCACCGAGCCGGACGCCGGCCGCCAGCTCGAGGCGCTGATCCAGGGGCAGGTGGCGTTCGCGGCCGACGACCGCTACCTGGTCCGGCTGTGGCAGCGCGAGGTGCACGTGCTGCCCGAGGCCGACCGGCGGCGGCTGCGCCGGCTCCAGCGGCTGTACGTGGAGGAATGGGTGCACCTGCTGGCCGAGCTGCGGCCGGGCCTAGGCGACGGGCAGGCCCGCGCCCTGGTGCACGCGGCCATCGGCGCGATCCAGTCGGTGGCCAGCTACGACAGCGGCCTGCCCCGGCCGCAGCAGGTCGACCTGCTGGACCGCTCGGCCTGGGCCTGCCTGTCCTGCGAGCTGTTCAGCTAGGTCAGTTTCTGCGCCGGGGCCGATCGCGATTAATTCGGTGGGTCTGCGACGGTCCTTCAGTTATGCGCAACAACAGGCCCCGACCGTGAACGCTGCCCCGAGCACCCCGCACGACGCTCCCGAGCCAGGCCCGGCCCAGCCCGCGCCCGCCGCGTCCGGCACGGTGAGCCGGCCCGGCGCGCCTCGCGGGCCCTGCTGACCATGGTCATCGACATCGTCGTGCCCATCGCCGTCTTCTACGGCGTGCGCGGGGCAGGCGGCAGCGTGTGGCTGGCTCTGGCGCTCGGCGC
>JBOHCO010001537.1:0-1550 GCA_050698895.1 Streptosporangiaceae bacterium | reverse complement strand
GGCTGGAGGTTGACCAGCAGCGGGACCTCGGCGCCGATCCGGTCGAAGTCGTCCAGGCTCAGCGGCACCCCGACCCGGCCGGCGATGGCCAGCAGGTGCACCACGGCGTTGGTCGAGCCGCCCAGGGCGGCCAGCGCCACGATGGCGTTGTGGAACGAGGCCCGGGTGAGGACCTGGCTGGGCCGGCGCCCGCTGAGGGCCATCTCCACCGCCCGGCGGCCGGTCTCGTGGGCGCGCTCCAGCAGTCGGCTGTCCGGGGCCGGCAGCCCGGCCGTGCCGGGCACGGTCAGCCCGAGCACCTCGCTGAGCAGGCCCATGGTGGATGCCGTGCCCATGGTGTTGCAGTGGCCGGCGCTGCGGATCATCGCCGACTCGGAGTCCAGGAAGTCCTGCTCGGACAGCTTCCCGGCCCGGACATCCTCGCTGAGCCGCCACACGTCGGTGCCGCAGCCCAGCGGCACGCCGCGGAAGGTGCCGGTCAGCATCGGCCCGCCGGGCAGCACCACGGCGGGCAGGTCCACCGACGCCGCGCCCATGACCAGGGCCGGAATCGTCTTGTCGCAGCCGCCGAGCAGGACCGCGCCGTCGACCGGGTTGGCCCGCAGCAGTTCCTCGGTGGCCATCGCGGCCATGTTGCGCCACAGCATCGCGGTCGGCCGGACCAGGGTCTCGCCCAGCGAGACCATGGGCAGGCTCAGCGGCACCCCGCCCGCCTCCCACACGCCCCGCTTGACGGCCTCGGCGACCTGGTTCAGGTGCAGGTTGCAGGGGGTCAGGTCGGATGCGGTGTTGGCGATGGCGATCTGCGGCCGGCCGGTGAAGGCCGAGCTGGGCAGGCCGCGTCGCATCCAGGCCCGGTGCAGGTACGCGTTGCGGTCCTGCCCGGCGTACCAGGCATTACTGCGCAGCCCTGATGGCGCGTCGGCTACTGCAGAGCCGACCGACCCTGGGTCCGCTGCTGTTATGTCGCTCATCTCTTCCCGTCGGCTGAAAAGTGCATCGAATCTTCGTCAATGCGAACGATACGGGACGGCTTCACCCCAGGCCAGGATGGATGCGCAGGCCGGAGGACCGGCCCAGCGGAGGCTGAGCGGCAATTTAAGCAGTCTCCGTTAGTGATAGAGTCGGGAGCATGGATCAGCGGGATGCGGGCATCGCGGTGCTGGGCAGCCTGGACGATCCGGTGCGCCATCGGCTGTACCAGCTCGTGGCCGCGCGCGGCGCGCCGGTGGGCCGGGACGAGGCGGCCGCCGCCGCCGGGATCGGCCGGCCGCTGGCCGCCTATCACCTGGACAAGCTGGTCGAGCTGGGCCTGCTGACGGCCTCCTACCAGCGGCCGCCGGGCCGGGGCGGTCCCGGTGCCGGGCGGCCGGCCAAGGTCTACGCGCGGTCCGGCGCCGAGTTCGCGGTCAGCGTCCCGCCGCGGCACTACGAGCTGGCCGCGCGGCTGCTAACCGCGGCGGTCGAGGCCGACGGCAGCGGGATCAGCCAGGCCGCCCTGGAGGGGGCCGCGCGGCAGTTAGGCGCCAGCCTCGGGCAGGGCCGGGTGG
>JBOHCO010001536.1:0-3495 GCA_050698895.1 Streptosporangiaceae bacterium | reverse complement strand
TGCCGTCCCGGGAGGAAGCGACAACCCACGGGACTTGTCGGACAACGTGCGCTGATCTAGCGTTCGGGTGGCCGCTAGATCAGTGGCGAGGCTGGCCGTTCTTCGCATGGAGGCCGTCACACATGGTCGCTAGATCCCTACTCGTGGCTGGCGTCGCCAGCCTGCTGCTCGCCGGTCCGGCGCTAGTCAGCCCGGCGATGGCCAGCGTCACGGCGCCGGCCGGTCATCCGTCCGACGTCCCGCCCCCGGCCCAGCGCATCGCGGCGACGACCGCGACGTTCAACGCCATCGAGGCGAAGATCGCCGCCGGGCAGTCGCTCCGGCTGCGCTTCCCGGACCCGACCGCGTCGGAGGACATCATCGACTACGGCGTCAACGACCTGTGGAAGCGGGCGATCGACGGCGCTGGCGTGACCGTGGCCTACGTGGTCACCAACCCCGACCCCGGTCTCGCGGCATCCATGGCGACCTATGACACGGCGATGGACCTGCCGCCCGCGAACATCACCGACATGGCGCTCCCCGCGCCGACCGACCCGACCGCGGTCTGCCAGACCGAGTGCAGCACGGGCGAGGATCAGCTCGACGCCGAGGCAATCCACTCGATGGCGCCGTTCGCGAACATCCTGTTCGTCCACCCGCCGGTCCCCGAAACCATCGGCATGCAGGGCTGGCCCGAGGTGGCCCAGGCGATCAAGATGATCGCCGACCAGCACCTGGCCGACGTCATCTCGGTGAGCCTGGGTGACGGCGAGAACGACTTCATCAACGACCCGACCAACCCGAACGCCAGCCAGCAGGCGGCCATCCGCTCGCTCGATCCCGCGTTCCTCGACGCCGCCGCGCACAACATCCCGGTGACGTTCGCATCCGGCGACTGCGGCCCGACCGACCCACCGGTCCTGGGCGACACCGGCCAGTGCACCCCGGCGATCGGCGTCACCGCCGGTCACCCGGTCGACAGCCCCTGGATCACCGCCGTCGGCGGCACCATCCCGAACGCTGGCCTGGCTACCACGGCCGGGCGCACCGCCCCCGACGCGCTGTGGACGGCCAGGAACGCCAACTCCGACGCGGAGGGCGCGGGCGTTTCCACCATCTACCCCAAGCCGTGGTGGCAGCGCGACAACCCGGCGCTCAGCGGCGTCACCGGCCGGGCCTATCCCGACATCGCGATGGATGCCAGTGACGGCACCTCCCAGGCGTCGCCCACCTTCGCGGGCATACTCGCGCTGGCGACCCAGGTGCGCGGGGCCGATCTGGGCACGGTGAACCCGGCCCTGGCGGCGATCGGGCCGCGCGGCGCGGCGGCGGGCATCATCGATGTCCCGGCTGGCTACACCAACAGCACCTACGGCGTCACCGGTTTCTCCACGGCGACCGGCTATGACATCGCGTCGGGCTGGGGCACCATCTTCGCGCCCGCCTTCGTGCCCGCCCTGGTCGGCCAGATCGACCGCCAGCACGGACTGTTCCAGCCCAGCGTGCAGGCACGACTGCAGCTGGACCGCCTGCAGGCCGGCATCAGCGCCTCCGCCTACCGGGTGACCAGCGGCCAGAGCGTCACCATCACCGGGACCGGCTTCATCCCCGGCCGGACCCCGAACGGCACGGCCGTCGAGGACGGCTTCGGCGTGTTCCCGCCACTGCCGGGCCAGTTCGGGGTGACGGGCCCGCCGTTCGCCGACCCGACCTCGACCGTTCCCGGACAGACCTGGGACGACGTGACGGCCACGATCACCGGGCCCCGGCACGACTCGCCGGCCCAGCCCGTGACGGTGGCTGGCCCGGACGGGAACGGAAACGTCACGGCGACCATCGACACGACCGGCATGGCGCCCGGCAGCTACACGGTCACGATCACCGGCCGCGTGCTGACCCAGACCATCACCATCACTATTAACAACGGCCGATTCCACTAACCCGCCCTAGCCACTGACGACCCGCCGGGGGCGCGCTGCACGGCGCGTCCCCGGCGGGTCGAAGCGGTCGCGGGCTCAGCGCGACCCGCAGGCCGGGCGCTAGCCGGGGCCGTGGCCTCAGGTCTGTGCATGCGACCCAGGAAGGGGCCCACGCCCGGTGACGCCGCGACCGCCAGGCGGATATGTCCCTGGAGGGGATCAGGGAGCGGTTCCTGGCCGCGGTGGCAGACCGACGACTTCTGGCGGTACGCACTGTACGCGGCGGTAGCGTTCATCCGCGCGGTCGCCGACCGGGCCGGTGTCCCGGCCAGCCAGGCAGGCCGGGAGCTAGCCCGCTCAGACCCGGATCCGGCTTAATCCCTGTAGGTTTTCCCTCATGGGAGCGATCCTCGGGCGGACGCGCGGCACTGGCCGGGCCTGACATGGCGCGGAGCTGGCTGTCCATCCGCGTGGAGCTGATCGAGGGACACGGCGAGCACTACTGGCCCCGGCCCGGGCGGATCTTCGCCGCCGCGCGGAGTCACACGTTCAGGGACCTCGCCGACGCCATCGATGACGCCTTCGCCCGCTGGGACCGCTCGCACCTGCAGGAGTTCACCCTCGCCAGCCGGACTCGGCTGTGCATTCCCGACCCGGACTGGGAAGTCGAGGGCGAGACCACCGAAGACTTCCGGCGCGTCAGGCTGTCCCGGCTGGATCTGGGCGAGCAGTTCACCTACGTGTTCGACCTAGGCGACGACTGGGCGCACCTGTGCACGGTCGGCGCCAGCCGGATCGACCCGGTCGAGGCTCTGGGTATCCAGCCGGACAAGCCGCTGCCGTACTGGGGCTGGGGCGACATCCCCGATCAGTACCGCCGTCGCTGGGATGACGACGACGGCCAGTCACCCATGCCGCCCGATCCGGGCCTCGCCGACCTCCCGTCCCTGCAGCCGCACCGGGGCCGGGCGGCCAGCGTGCCAGGCCGCAGCTGATCTCGCGGCTGATCTGGCGGTAGTCCGCGCGGCAGGCTCGCTCAGGCGGGAGCGGGGCTGGCCGGCTGGCGGGTGTCCACGCCGCGGCCGTGGACCGGGTGGCGGCCGGGGACGTGGACCTCCCACGACGTCGCGTGCGCTACGTAGAGCCGGAGGTCGGCGTCGCCGCGGAGTTCTGACGGCTCGAACCGGCGTGCGCCGGCCACGGCCCGGAACGCTTCCGGGGCGACGGCGTCGAGTTCCTCATCGCCGACCGGCCGGGCCGTAGCTGTCATGTACACCGCCTCGCCCTGGCCGACGGCGGCCGTGGAGTCGAGGACGACGATCCGGACCACCGGGCGCTCGGCCAGGTTCCTCGAGTGTTGTGCGTGCGGCGAGGACAGCCAGTAGAAGTCGGTGTAGCGGGCCGCGGTGTAGAACACGGGCGACAGCCGCGGCGAGCCGTCCGGGTCCCGGGTGCCCAGCGTCATGTAGAGGTTGGCCTCGATCACCCGGCGGGCCGTCTCATCCAGATCGGCCTGGCGCCCGGCCGGGACGCTCGCGCTCACTGGTGCACCATCCTTGTGTCGGTGATCTTCGATGGATCACTGATGCACCCG
>JBOHCO010001535.1:0-3569 GCA_050698895.1 Streptosporangiaceae bacterium | reverse complement strand
TTGGTGGCGCCGTTCCTGAGCGTGCGGGCCTTGGCCGCGCCGCCGTTCGTCTTGGCCGCGGTCCGGGCCGAGGTGGCGGTCCGGGCCGAGGTGCCAGTCCGGGCGGAGGTGCCTGTCCGGGCCGACGTGCCGGTCCGGGCCGAGGTGCCGGTCCGGGCTGCCGTGCCGCCGGTCCGGGCCGTGGTCCCGGTCTTGGACCGCGAGGTCGTCCGGCTCGACGTGCTCCGGCTCGAGGTGCTCGGGGACGGCCGCGACGAGCTGGCCGACGGCCGCGACGAACTGCGCGACGTGGTCGACCGGCTGGTGCTGGACCGGCGGGCCGCTGACGTGCGGCGCGCGGCCGGACGCGCCGAGGCCGGGCGGGCCGAGGCGGCCGGACGGGCCGGCGTCGCGGGCCTGGCCGTCGACATGCTCTTGGCCGCCGAGGTCAGCGCCTTGGCTGCGGTGGTCATGGCCTTGGTCGCGTTGTTCATCGCCAGCATGGCGGTGGACATGGTCTTGGCCGACGTGTTGGCCCTGGTCGCGGCCTGGGTCATCTTGGTCGCGGCCGAGGTGACCTTGGTCGCCGCCGAAGAGACGGTGCGGGCGGCGCTGGCCGGCGTCGGCGAAGAGCTAGCCGAGGTGCGCCGGGTCGTGGTGCGGGTGGTGCTGCGCCGCGCCGAGCTGCCGGCGCCGCGCGCAGCGGTGCTGCGTGAGGCGGTGCTCCGTGAAGCACTGCGCGAGGCGGTGCTCCGCGACGCGGTGCCGCGGGACGTGGTGCTCCGGCTGGCCGTGCTGCGCGCCGTGCGGCCGGACGCTGACTTCGCGGCCGTGCCGCGCGCGGATGTCTTGGTGCCGGCGGTGCCGGCGGCGGCCGTCTTGGGCCGGGCCGAGCGCCGCGAGGCGCTGGTGCTCGCCGACCGCGCGCTCCCCGAATTCGCCGGCTTGCGCGAGGCGGCCGCACGGGTCGTGGTCTGTACAGGCACTGAATTCCCCCCGTCGTGATCAATTACGGAAGTGCTATTCCACGGGTGACCAGGTCTTACACACTTCACCGTGCACATCGGGAGCACATTGAACTCAAGCGGAACTAAAGCAGACATGATTTCGGCGAATCGGCCGGCAATTCCGCGATGTCACCGCGGAACGCGTGCGTTAGCGAAGGTGCGCGGTGTCGTTCATCGAGCGCACCAGCGCGGGCCCGTCCGCGAACCAGTCGACCCGCGACAGCGACGCCACGTCCAGGTGAATGCGGAACAGCGCGGCCGGCGGCGCGAGCAGCGCGCGGCACAGCAGCGTCTTGATCGGCGTCACGTGACTCACCAGCACCAGCGTGCGCTCGGGGTAGGCCTCGAGCAGCCGGTCCAGCGCGCGCAGCACGCGCCGCGCCACGTCGGCGAAGCTCTCCCCGCCCGGCGGCGCGCAGTCCGCGCTGCCCAGCCACGCCGTCATCTCCTCCGGCGACTTCGCGCCCGCCTCCGCGAACGACAGTCCCTCCCACGCGCCGAAGTCCGCCTCGGCCAGGTCGTCGTCGACCACCAGCGGCGCGCCCGACGCCTCCGCGACCGCCTCCGCCGTGCGCCGCGCGCGCCGCAGCGGCGACGTCACGATCACGTCGATGCCGCCCCGCTCGCGCAGCCGCGCCGCGGCCGCCGCGGCCTGCCTGCGGCCCTCGTCCGTCAGCGGGATGTCACCGCGCCCGGCGAACCGCCGCTCCGCCGACAGCGGCGTCGCCCCGTGCCGCAGCAGCAGCGTCGTCGTCGCCTGGCCGCGCGCCGCTCCCCAGCCGCGTCCCGCGCCCGGCGTCTCAGCACCAGCCCTAACGGTCCTCGGTTCCTCCCGCCGCCCGCCCCCGGCATCCCGGTTCGCGCCGGGCTGACCCGAGGCGTCGCCCGGCTGGCCCTGGGCCGCATCCATGGCCTGGTTGGCGAGCCGGTCGGCCCGTTTGTTACTCGCTCTCGGCACCCAGGTATAGGTGATGCGGCCCAGCCGGTCCGCCGCCTGCCGGGCCGAGGCGGCCAGCTCGCGCAGGCCGGAGTCCTTGATCTTCCAGCGGCCCGACATCTGCTCCACGACCAGCTTGGAGTCCATCCAGACCTCGACGTCGGCCCCCGGCGCCAGGTCCCCCGCCGCGCGCAGGGCCGCCACCAGCCCGGAATACTCGGCCACGTTGTTCGTGGTGGTGCCCAGGCTGTCGTGCAGCTCGGCCAGCACCTCCCCGGTCTGCGCGTCGGCGACCAGAGCCCCGTAGCCCGCGGGACCGGGATTGCCGCGCGAGCCGCCGTCCGCCTCGACCACGAGCCTGCGCGTCACAGCCCCGACTCGTCGGTCCGGACCAGGATCCGGCGGCACTCCTCGCAGCGCAGCACCTCGTCCGGCGCGGCGGCGCGGATGGCGTTGAGGTCGACCGTGTTCAGTGACAGGTGGCAGCCCTCGCAGCGGCCGCGGCGCAGCGCCGCGGCGCCCACGCCGCCGTGGGAGGCCCGCAGCCGCTCGTAGAGGTCGATCAGGTCGGCCGGCTCGTCGGCGACCACGGCCGTGCGCCGGTCGGCGGCCTTGCCCGCCTGCTCGACGATCTCGGCCAGCGCCGCGTCCCGCCGCGCGGTCACCGTGGCCAGGCTGGTGCCGATGCTGGCCCGCTCGGCCACGGCCGCCTCCTGCTGGCCCTGGGCGGTCTCCTGGCGCTCCATCACGTCCAGCACGATCTCTTCCAGGTCGGACTGGCGGCGGTGCAGCGACTCGACCTCGGACTGCAGGTTCTCCAGTTCCCTGGGCGAGGACACCTGACCGGCGTCCAGGCGGACGCGGTCCCGGTCGATCCGGGCCCGCACCTGCTCGACGTCGGCCTCGGCCTTGGCCTGCTCCCGCCTCAGGTCACCGGCCCTGGCCTCGAGCACGGCCAGCTCGTCCCGCAGCTCGCGGTTACGCTGCTCCAGCGTGCTGATCTCTTCATGTTCGGGCAGGGAGCGCCGGCGGTGCTCGAGCCTGGTCAGCTCGGCATCGACCTCGGCGAGCTCCAGCAGCCTGCGCTGCGACTCGGGAGATGCTTTCACGTGGCCACGTTAGCCTGCCTGCTGCGCTGTGTCGCCCTGGGGTGTATCAGCGGGCAACGCCGGGAAAACGCAGCGCCCGGCCAGCCGCTGCGGTAGACCATGCCAATGGAGAATCCCGAGATCAGCCGTCCCTATATGCCGGGCTACGGGATCGCCGGGCCGGCCGAGGGCAGCGGGCTCCTGCCCTGGTCCTGGGCGGCCGAGCGGCTGACCAGCGCCCGGAATTACTGGGTCAGCTCGGTGTGGCCGGACGGGCGGCCGCACGCCACGCCGGTCTGGGGCATGTGGGATGACACGGTGCTGTGGTTCACCTGCGCGGTGGGCTCGCGCAAGGCCGTGAACCTGCTGGCCGAGCCGCGCTGCGTGGTCACCACCGAGGACGCCAATGACCCGGTCATCATCGAGGGCACGGCCCGGATCGCGACCGACGACAGGACCATCCGCCGGGTGCTGGACCTGATGAACGAGAAGTACCACACCGACATCGAGATCGGCTTCCTGGACCCGGCCAGGAACGCCACGATCGCCGTGCGGCCG
>JBOHCO010001534.1:0-4073 GCA_050698895.1 Streptosporangiaceae bacterium | reverse complement strand
CCGCGGGCGCCATGCCCCGCGGCCTGCCCTGGCAGGAGCCCGACGGCGGCTGGGGCGACGTGCTCAGCGGCCCCGGCGCCGGCCGCACCGACCTGCACGTCACCATCGACACCACCGGGCGGACCCGGGACCGCCGGGACGACTTCGACGAGGTCTACGGCGACTGGGACGAGGTCCGGGCCCGGATAACTTCCAGGCCGGCAACCGGGCCCGGTAGCCCGCCGGTCGCCAGCCCCGCCCAGCCCGTCGTGCTGGCCCGGATCCGGCCCGAGGTGGCGTCGGCGCTGCGCAGCGCGGAGCGCGACCCGGCCGGGATCAGCGACGCCGAGGCGCTGGCCCTGCTCGACGCCGACGGCGCCGAGCTGGAGGCGCTGGCCGGGCTGGCCGACGACCTGCGCCGGGACGTCGCCGGCGACGACGTGACCTACGTGGTGACCAGGAACATCAACTTCACCAACGTCTGCTACACCGGCTGCCGGTTCTGCGCCTTCGCTCAGCGCCGCACCGACGCCGACGCCTACACCCTGTCGCTGGGCCAGGTCGCCGACCGGGCCCAGGAGGCCTGGGAGGCCGGCGCGACCGAGGTGTGCATGCAGGGCGGCATCCATCCCGATCTGCCCGGAACCGCGTACTTCGACCTCGCCGCCGAGGTCAAGCGCCGCGTCCCTGGCATCCACGTGCACGCGTTCTCGCCCATGGAGGTGATGAACGGCGCCTCGCGCACCGCCATGCCGGTCCGCGAGTGGCTCACCGCGGCCCGCGAGGCCGGCGTCGACTCACTGCCCGGCACCGCCGCGGAGATCCTGGACGACGACGTGCGCTGGGTGCTGACCAAGGGCAAGCTGCCCGCCGCGGCCTGGATCGACGTGATCACCACCGCGCACGAGCTGGGCATCCGGACCAGCTCGACGATGATGTACGGGCACGTGGACACCCCGGCGCACTGGGTCGGCCACCTGCGGGTGATCCGCGGCATCCAGGAGCGGACCGGCGGGTTCACCGAGTTCGTGCTGCTGCCGTTCGTGCACGCCAGCTCGCCGATCTACCTGGCCGGGCTGGCCCGGCCGGGCCCGACCAGGCGGGAGAACCGGGCCGTGCACGCCGTCTCCCGGCTGATGCTGCACGGCGCGATCGCCAACATCCAGTGCTCGTGGGTCAAGCTGGACTCCGGCGCGGTGCAGGACGTGCTGCGCGGCGGGGTCAACGACCTGGGCGGGACGCTGATGGAGGAGACCATCAGCCGGATGGCGGGCTCGGAGAACGGCTCCTACAAGACGATCAGCGGCATGCGCGAGCTGGTCGCGCCGACCGGGCGGCCGCTGCGCCAGCGGACGACGGGCTACGGCCAGCCGAGCGAGGAGCGGATGGCGGCCGCGGCGGCCAGCGACGGCGTGTGCCAGTCGGTGCGGGGCACCCGGGCGCCGCTCCCGCTAGCCCAGCCCTAACGGGAGCGGCGCGTTCTGGGTCCGCGTCCCTCCGCTCGCGGCGGCCGGTCAAGCGGACCGGGGTAGACGAGATAGGCGGGATAAGTCGGCGGTGGCGAAGGTGGCCCAGACCACCTTGCCGGGCCGGCCGCGCGCCATGCACGAGCCCCACTGATCGCTTAGCGAGGCGATCACGTGCAGGCCCCGGCCGCTCTCGTCCAGCCAGCCCGCCTCTCGCGGCACCGGCAGCTCATCGCTGGGATCGGCCACGGCGCACAGCACGCTCGGGCCCGAGTGCACCAGGCCCAGCCGGATCGGCCGGTCCGGGCGGACCTCGGCCAGCGGCGTCAGCCCGTGCCGCAGGGCGTTCGACAGCAGTTCGGAGACCACGATCGCGACGTCGTCTCCGCGCTCGGCCAGGCCCCATCGCGTCATCGTCAGCGTGGTGAACCGGCGGGCCGCGGAGACCGTGCCCGGCTCGATGCCCGGCGTGCGCATCGCGACTCGCGGGAAGGCCGTCCAGCCCGGCGTGGCCGGAGTAGCGGGAACCGCGGGGGACAGCGTGGACGACCCGCTCGCCAGGGCCGCCATCTCGGCGGCGCAGTGCAGCCACTGCCAGCCGGTCCTGCTCACCGGCGAGCTGGATACCTGGTTCGCTGTCATCACGGTTACGAGGAGTCCCATCGCTGCACCGAACTCTGGGCCAAGTTGAATCCTGCCTCATGCACGGGCCTGCTGCAAGCGCACCTGCACGTGCAGCCGTCCTGTTATCCTGCTACGCGCACCGCGCGTCCGTGCTGTGCAGATGCACGTGCATCTGCTCGTGCCTCAACAGTACCAGCCCAGGGAGAGAAGCATGCAGTTCGAGAACGGCGCTCCGGCGGATCAGCTCGGGGTGGCCCGGTGGCGGAAGAGCCGGGCCAGCAACCCCAGCGGTAACTGCGTCGAGATCGCCACTCTGACGGGCGGGGACATCGCGGTGCGCAACTCCCGGCACCCGTCCGGGCCGGCCCTTGTCTACACCCGGGCCGAGATCGCGGCATTCATCGCCGGCATCAGGAATGGGGAGTTCGACGACCTGGAGGGCTAGTTAGATCGCAGATGCGCCGAGCCTTGCAGATGTTTCCCGCTACGTACGGGAAAATCTGGCGGAAGACGTTTGGCTCGGTGGATGATATCGTGCACTGTGCACCGTCGGCTGAGCGGTCGTTTTTGGCTTGCCGGTGAGTCGGCGGTGCCGGGCACGAAGTTGCTTTTGTGTCGGGAAACTTGGGGTCGGGAAAAGAGCGTGGCAAGCGGAGGCGCATGTCGTCGGCTGCGCCGTTGGGGGGGATGTGGGGCCGAGAGGCTCCACCTGTCGCTCCGGGAGCTCAGATGAACATGGTTCAGCCAGGCAGTGAGTGGCCTGCCGGCGGTCCGACCGGGGACCAGCCGCGCGGTGGCCCGACGGTGCTGCGCATGCTCCTCGGCATCCAGCTGCGCCGGCTTCGTGAGGCCAGGAACATCACGCCCGAGCAGGCCGGATATGAGATCCGGGCCTCCCGGTCGAAGATCAGCCGGGTCGAGCACGGCCGCGTCGGCTTCAAGGTGCGCGACATCGAGGACCTGCTCAGCCTGTACGGCGTCACCGACGAGCGGGAGCGGCACCGCATGCTGGTGCTGGCCCAGCAGGCCAACAACCAGGGCTGGTGGGCCAAGTACGACGACATCATGCCGGACTGGTTCGAGTCCTACGTCGGCCTTGAGCAGGCCACCTCGCTGATCAGGACCTACGAATTGCAGTTCGTGCCCGGCCTGTTCCAGACCGAGGACTACGCCCGCGCGGTCACCGTGCTGGGCCACCGGTCGGCCCCGCCGAGCGAGATCGAGCGCCGGGTCGGCCTGCGCATGCAGCGCCAGGACCTGCTGGCCACCCCGGACCCGCCCCGCATCTGGGCGGTCATCGACGAGTCGGCGCTGCGCCGCCCGGTCGGCGGCCGCGACGTGATGCGAGCCCAGCTCAGGCACCTGATGGAGGTCGCCGACCTGCCGCGGGTGACCCTCCAGGTCATGCCGTTCAGCCAGGGCGGTCACCCCGCCGCGGGCGGCTCGTTCACGATCATGCGCTTCGCAGAACCCGATCTCCCGGACATCGTCTACATCGAGCAGCTGACCGGTGCGCTCTACCTGGACCGGCGCGACGAGGCGGACAACTACATGGAGGTCATGAACCGCCTGAGTGCCGAGGCGGAGACGCCGGCCGACTCGACCGACCTGCTGGCCGAGATCATCAAGGACATGTAGCGCCTTTTCCGCACATGACCGTTCCGTGAATCGCTCTTTCCCTGAGCCGAATCGCAACTGCAAGCGATTGCAGCATCGTACCTGCAAGCGATTGCATCACATTCTTTCCCATGCTTTCTGAATGTTCAGTCAGTCAGGCGCGGGCGAACGGCGGCGCACTTCCGTCCTGACCGCGTAAGGCGTCCGCGACAATGACATCCAGCGATCGCCTCCAGCAGGCATCCCGGGCCGCGGAACAAGCGCCTTGGGTCAGCGGGTCAGCGTGAAGTGATCCGGGTCGCGGTCGGGCCGCGGCCGCGCCGGCGCGGCCGGGTGGCCGACGCCGACGGCGCCCATCGGCTCCCAGCCCGGCGGCAGGTCCAGCGC
>JBOHCO010001533.1:0-1600 GCA_050698895.1 Streptosporangiaceae bacterium | reverse complement strand
GGGTCGAGGTCACCGTGGTGACCATGGGCGGGTCACTCGAGGGCGTGTGCGCCGCCGGGCTCGCCGACGCGATCGTCGACCTGCGCGAGACCGGCTCGAGCCTGGCCCGCAACCGGCTGCGGGTGCTGGATGTCATCCGCCCCTGCCAGGCCCTGTTCGTGCACCACCCCGCCTCTGCCGCCAGCGGGGCGCTGGCCGACCTGACGCTGCGCATCGGCGCGGTCCTGACCGCCCGCCAGCAGCGCTACGTCATGCTGCACCTGCCGCCCGCCCGGATCGGCGACCTGACCACGGTGTTCTCCGGCCTGGCCGCGCCGACCGTGCTGCCGCTGGCCGGGCGCGACGACCTGGTCGCCGTGCACCTGGTCGTGCAGGCCAGCTCGTTCTGGACCCAGCTGGCCCGGCTGCGGGAGCTGGGCGCCAGCGGCATCGTCGCCCTCCCCCCGGACGCCCTGCTGCCCTAGCGCCGCTTGGCCTGCTGCCACATCCGCACGTCGGCCAGGAATCCCTCCCAGCTGTCGGCCGTGTAGATCGTCCGGAAGTCTTCCTGGCTCGCCTCCTGGTCGGCCAGGATGATCCAGGTCAGCGCGTCCTCGACGCCGATGCTGTTCTCGCCGGGCCGTCATGGACTGGTACGTGCCCCGGGCGGCGCGGTTAGCGGGCGCCCCACTCCTCGGGGCTCACCTCCGGCATGCCGCCGCGCTCGCTGTGATGTCAGTCACATGCGAAGGTTGCGACGCCCGGCACCCCGCCCGGTCCGCCCGGTCCGGGCGTCAGCCCGCCGCGAACCGGCGCCGGCCGCGGAACACGGGCGGCTTACAGTCGGCCCATGGCTGTTGCCAGGTACGATGCCGTCGCCGACTTCTACGTCCGCGGTTTCGATGCCATCGATGACCCGGCTGCCGTGGCGCTGCTCGGCCTGCTCGGGCCGTTGGCTGGCCGCCGAGTCCTGGACGTGGCCTGCGGCCACGGGCGCGTCACCCGCGAGCTGGCCCGCCGCGGCGCCGACGTGACCGGCATCGACATCTCCGGCGTGCTGATCAGCAAGGCCAGGCAGGCCGAGCACGACGAGCCCCTCGGCATCCGCTACCTCCACGCCGACGTGACCGCGCCGCACGCCGTCGGCGGCGAGTTCGACCTGGCGGTATGCAGCTTCGGGCTGTCCGACATCGACGACCTCGACGCCGCGATCACCGCGATCAGCGGCGTCCTGGCGCCCGGCGGGCGGTTTGCCTTCTCGATCCTGCATCCCTGTTTGGCCGGCGGCCCGGACATCTCCGGCTCCTGGCCGGCCACCGGCAGCTACTACGACGAAGGACGCTGGACGGCCGAGTCGGCCCGCTCCACCCTGCGCCGCCAGGTCGGGCCAGTCACCGCATGCTGTCGACCTATCTCGCTGCGCTGCGCCGTCATGACCTGTGGATTTGACCAGCTCGCCGAGCCGCGCCCCGAGCCGGACTGGGACCCGGCCCACGAGACCGACCGCCAGCCCGTGTTCCTCGTGGCCCGGTCGGTGAAGCTGGCCGCGAGTCGGCCGTAGCCGGCACCTCCAGCGGTCGGCCAGGGGTTGACAGGGCGGCCGCGATGCGCGTTGATAACG
>JBOHCO010001532.1:0-1642 GCA_050698895.1 Streptosporangiaceae bacterium | reverse complement strand
CGGCCCGAATCACCAAAACCCACGCAAGATCGCGACCACGTCACCGGAGGGATCATCACGTGGAACTAATCCACCTTATAACCAGGCCGGCAGGATCGGAAACCTCGGCATCGCACCGGACCCTATGGGCGAGGGAGGTGCCTGCCCCGTGACCGCAATCCTGGCTCTGGCCTGCTTCGTCACCGGGTTCACCGCGGCCGCCCTGCTCCGGGAGGTCTCCGTCGCGGCGCGGATCTCCCATGCGCAAGAGCGCATGCAACGCAAGGTCCGTTACTGGATGGGCGAAGCCGCCCACGCCAGGAACGTGGCCGAGCAGCTCATCTACCAGCTGGCGGCGTGCACCGGCCGGGATCCGGAGCCGCCTGACTGGCCGCCGCTGGAGTCTGGCTGAGTAAGGGGAAGGACGGGGAGCCATGGCAGTCGTGGATGTCATCGGGGCGCTGGTCATCGTCTCTGGCGGCGCCGGGATCGGGGTGTTCCTGACCAACGCCCGCTACGAGAGGCGCGCGAACCAGCACCGCGCCTATGAGAAGGAGATGGCTGAGCATCGGGACCTATACGCGGCGCTGGCCATGCGTCAGCGCCTCAAGCCGGGCAGCTCGTCGCAGGACGAAGACAACCCGGTGTGGTAAGCGCAGGAGCCTCCTGCCGCGACATCCAGCCGCGGCAGGAAGCTCTTTTTTCGCGGGACCGGGTAACCTGCGGCCTCCCGGCCGGCACTTACCGGTATGAGCATCCCGCCGCTGCCGGCCATGACCTCCGTGCGCATCGCTGCCGTCGAGCCGTGGCCGGGGCGCCTGCGCGACGGAGGGCTGGCCATCAGCAGCTTCCTCGTCCTGCTGGCCGACGACGCCCGCCGCCGGACCCTCCCGATCTGGCTGTCGGGCCCGGACGGCGACTCGCTGTGGCAGCTCGTCGGTCAGCCCGATCAGGCTCGCCCCCTGGCCGGCCCGGCCGAGGCACTCGCGGCCCGGCTCCTGGCCGCGGCGGCCGTCACCGTGACGGGCGTCCACCTTGACGACCTGGACCCCGAGGTCACCGCGGTCCCGGAGGTCCCTGGCGACTCGCCGCCGCCAGCGTCGGCCCGCGTCACTCTGGCCCGGCTCGCCGCTGCCGAGCCGCCCGCCGTGCGTCTGGGCTACGGCCTAGCGCTGGCTGCGGCCGCGGGCGCGCCGGTCCTGGTGGTCGACGCCGTGCTTGACCGGCTGGCCGTGGTCGGGACCGGCGACGAGCTGCCCGCCTTGCTGCGCGCCCGGGCCCCGCGCCCGGTGGCGGCGCGGCCGGGCGCACGGCCCCGGTTCGAGCCGGGCAACCTGACCTTCGACGACGGCCTGGACCGGTGGGAGTTCGGCGGCAGCTTCCGGCGCGCCGGGCAGGCGCACGAGCAGGACTACTCCTGCTCGGTCGCGGATCACCGCGAGGTCCCGGACGACGCGGGCCTGGTCCGGTTCGGCGTCTTCCTGGCCGGACCGGGCCGGATCGAGCTGCGCCGCGCGGAGCTGACCCGCGCCGCCCGGGCCGACACTTAGCACTGTGGGCATCTCCGACGGTGACCTGGTGCGGCTGGCCCGCGACGGCGACTCGGTCGCGTTCCGGCTGCTCGTCGAGCGGCACCAGCCGACCGCGCGGGCCCGTGCGGCCC
>JBOHCO010001531.1:0-4062 GCA_050698895.1 Streptosporangiaceae bacterium | reverse complement strand
CTCCCCTGCCGCCGGCGCCGCGGTGCTGCTGGCCATCGCCGCGGTGGCCTGGGTCGGCCTGCGGCTGATGGCCCGCCGGGCCGTGGCCGCGGACGCCGCGCTGGACCTGGCCGACCGGGAGGCGGGCGCCGAGTTCGTGGCGCTGACCCGGAGCACCGAGCGGCGCGAGCACGACCGGCTGCTCCATGACACGGTGCTGAACACGCTGACGGCGCTGGCCCGCGGCGGCGACAGCACGGCCAGCGAGGTGCGGGCCCGGTGCCGGCACGACGTGACGCTGATGGAGTACGCGCTGCGCGGCACCGGCACGGCCGACGAGGAGTCCCTGGGCCCGTGCGGCGGCCTGGTGATCGGCATCGAGGCCGTGGCGGCCGAGCTCGCCGACCGCGGGCTTACCGTGCACGTGGACGTGCCCGGCCGGGGGCCCGCGCTGGCGGGCGGCGCCGGCCCGTCAAGCGAGGACTGGCCCGAGGTGCCGGTGCCGGTGGCCACGGCCCTGGCTCACGCGGTCCGCGAGGCGCTGGCCAACGTGGCCAGCCACGCCGGCACCGGGGAGGCCTGGGTCACGCTGCGGCTGGGCGCGGCGGCCGGCCTGGAGCCGGGCGGGCTCGAGGTAACCGTCCGCGACGAGGGGGGCGGGTTCGACCCGGCGCGCACCGACCCGGCCCGGCTCGGGGTGCGCCGGTCGATCATCGAGCGAGTGGCCGACTGGGGCGGCACGGCCTCGGTCCGGTCCGCCCCGGGCCGGGGGACCGCGGTACGGATGAGCTGGACCGCGCCAGCTGTTACGGATCCTGGTCTCGCCGCCGCTGGTCAGGGCGGTTCGCTGGAGACCGCGTGGTAAGCCGCGACGCGGTCCTGCGCGACACCTACGAGTCCGGCCTGCCGCGCGCGATCGCGGTGGTGGCCGCCATCTGGCAGCTCACGGTGCTGTTCCAGGTGCTGGCCTACCTGTCCGACTTCCGGCAGCACGCGGTCGTGGTGGGGGTGTGGCTGGGCCTGCTGGCGGCCGCGGTGTGGCTGGTGCCGCGGGCCTGGGCCGGCGGCCTGTCGGCGCGCGAGGGCGCCGCCGCGGTGCTGATCGCGATCGTGGCGGTCGCCCTGGTGGGCTGGGAACGGCGGGCGCACGGTGCCCCCGGCTCGGTGGACTGGTCGGTGGTCGGCAGCGGCTGGCTGCTGGCGCTGGTCGCGCTGAGCCGCCCGGCCTGGCTGTGGGTATCGGGGGCCCTGGGCGTGTTCGCGGTGCACACGGTGTTGCTGGTGCGGGTGCTGGGGGCCAGTTCGCTGGTGCTGGCCCGGCTGACGGCGACCGCGTACTCGCTGGTGGTGATCCTGGTGGTGTTCTCGGCGCTGCGGCCGACGGCGGCCGGCTACGCCGCGATCGCCGGGCGCCGGGCCGCGCTGCTGAGCCGGGCCAGGGCCGAGCACGCGGCGGCGGCCGCGGTCCAGCAGGACCGGCACGACCGGCTGGCCCTCCTTGAGGCCGAGGCGCTGCCACTGCTGCGGGCGGTGGCCGACGGCTCGCTGGACCCGGCCGACCCCGCGGTCCTGGAGCGCTGCGCCCGGCATGCGGCCGCGCTGCGCCGTGCACTGGCCAGCCGGGCGCCGCAGGCCGCGGGGCTGCTGGCCGAGTTGCAGCCGGCGCTGAGCGCGGCGCAGGCTCGCGGGCTGCCGCTGGAGATCCAGGTGCTGGGTGACCCCGGGCAGCCCGGCCGGGAGGTGGCCGAGGCGACGCTGGCCGCGGTGGACGGCGTCTTCCGGGCCCTGCCGCCGCATCCGGTCACGCTCACGGTGCTGGCCTCGGCGGAGGACGTCGAGCTGTACGTAGCCTTCGCGCTCCCGCCGCGCGCGACGCCGGAGGTGTCCGGGCTGACCGGCTCGGTGCCGGCCGCGGCGGGCTGGCAGGCGGCGGTGGATGTCGACGAGACGGGCGCGGGCTGCCTCGAGGTCCGCTGGCGGAAGCAGGAGGCCGCGTGAGCACGGGCACGCCGGCGGGGGGCCAGCTCATCAAGGTGGCGGCGGTGGACGATCACCCGATCGTCCTGGACGGGATCGCGAACTGGATCACCGGCGCGGACGTGTCCGACGTGACGGGCCCGGTCTGGGTGGTGGGCACCGCGGCCAGCGTCGATGCCCTGCTGGCCGGGCCCGGCCGGGACGCGCACGTGGTCCTGCTCGACCTGGACCTGCAAGACGGAACGACGGTCGAGGACAACGTGGCCGCCATCCTGGCGGCCGGCCCGGCCGTCCTGGTGCTGGCCGCCTCCGACCGGCCGGTGTCGGTCCGCGCGGCCATCCGGGCCGGGGCGCTGGGCTACGTGCTCAAGAGCGAGGAGGCCGGGCAGGTCCGGCAGGCCATCGCGACGGTGGCGGCCGGAAGAGACTGGATCTCGCCGCGGCTGGCCTACATCTTCGCCACCGACGACGCTCCGGACCGGCCCGCGCTGAGCCCGCAGGAGGCGCGTGCACTGCGACTTTACGCGACCGGCATGCCGATGAAGTCGGTCGCCCGGCGGATGATGATCGGCGAAGAGACCGTCAAGCAGTATGTCGGGCGGGTTAGAGAAAAGTACTCCAGGGCCGGCCGGGCTGCGCCAACTAAAATGGAGTTGTACTATCGAGCCGTCGAGGACGGATATCTCCCGCCTCCCCCTCCCCCCGAGCCGCGGAATCCCCCCTCCCGGTGACAGGGCCACGGGGGATACCCGCCCTCGACTCAGCGTTCTGCGCAAGCCAAACACTCAGGGGTTCCCGCGGCTGCGTCATGACCCCTTCTCAGGGGTCAGTCTCGTTCTTCGGGGTCAGCCCTGCCCCTTCGCCCGAATAGCACGAATTAGGCGTGCTTGAACGGTTCTCGGGAAAGTGTGGTCTGAGCAATCGCACGCGGCCGCAAAAAGTGATCCGGCTCAGCTGGCAATGGCGACATGCCGGCGCACGGTGTCCCGGTCGCCGATGAGGCCCAGAATGCAGACGGCGAGGTCGGCGCGGGAAATGGTGTATTCGCGGGGCAGGTTGCGGTCGATCGCGGTGCGGTAGGCGCCGGCGGCCGGCTTGTCGGTCAGCCGGGGCGGCCGCATGATCGTCCAGTCCAGGCCGCTGCGGCGGACCTCCTCCTCGGCGCGGCGCATGTCGGCGCACACGTGCCGCAGCTGGGTGCGCCGGACCAGGGGCTTGACCAGGCGCAGGAACGGGTCATCACCGACGTCGGTGACGACCGAGCCGCTGACGGTGATGAGCCGGCTGACGCCGGCGGCCTGCATGGCCGCGATGGCCTGCCGCACCGGTGCCTCGGCCGGCAGCAGGATCGGGTCACGATGGCCCAGGTCGGCCAGTCGCTCAAGGACGAGGCGCCGCTCGAGGGGCGTCTCGGGCGCCGGCAGGTCGACGGTGCGCAGGTCGGCGCCGCAGTTGTCGCACTCGTCGGCGCCCTCGATGTTGTCGGCCTGGCAGACGGGACAGATCACTCCACGGTCCACGCGTCGCCGCTGCGCAGCAGCTCCGCCAGGTCGCCCTCGCCGCGCTGGGCGACGGCCGTCTGCACCTGGGCGGTCAGCATCTCGTCGTGGGTCGGCCGCTCGACGTTGCGGAAGACACCCACCGGCACCGGGTAGTCCGGCCACCACATGCGCGAGAGCATGAAGGCGAGGTAGGGGTCGTCGGCCGTCTCGTCATGGACCAGGAGGTCGGCCTCGGTCACGCCGTCGCCGAGCTGCACGACCTCCGGGTGCAGGCCGCGCAGGCGGATGCCCCGGTCGCGGTCCTTGCCGAAGATCATCGGCTGGCCGTGTTCGAGCACCAGCATGCGGTCCTCGCGCACCTCCCGGTCAGTGAACTCGCGGTAGGCGCCGTCGTTGAAGATGTTGCAGTTCTGGAGGACCTCGATGAAGGCCGAGCCACGGTGATGGCCGGCCCGGTCGAGCGTCGTCTGGAGGTGCTCGGTGTGGGTATCGACGGAGCGGGCCACGAAGGTCGCCTCGGCGGCAAGGGCGATGGAGAGGGGGATCACCGGGTGGTCGATGGTCCCCTCGGGGCTCGACTTGGTGCGCTTGCCCATCTCGGAGG
>JBOHCO010001530.1:0-3249 GCA_050698895.1 Streptosporangiaceae bacterium | reverse complement strand
CCCTGGCGGTGACGTCGCACTCCGTGGCGGAGTCGGCCACGGCGAGCGCACCGGACGGGATCGCGCCGCCGCCGGCCGCGCCGACCCGCAGCAGCGCCGTGGCCAGCTCCCTGGCTGGCCGTTGCCGCAGCGCCCGGTCGTCGGCGTGCATCTCGACCAGCAGCGCCACGGTCTGGTGCGCGGCCCTGACCGCCCGGCACCACCGGAACGCCGACAGCAGGGCGATGAACGG
The DNA here is from genome assembly GCA_050698895.1 of Streptosporangiaceae bacterium. GTDB lineage: Bacteria > Actinomycetota > Actinomycetes > Streptosporangiales > Streptosporangiaceae > DASUBV01. Next base: position 3,017 of record JBOHCO010001530.1, on the reverse strand, counting down.
GAGCAGCACCAGGTCGTGGCGCTCGCGCACGTGGGCGCGCTCGTGGGCGAGCACGGCGGCCAGCTCGGCGGAGTCCAGCAGGTCCAGCGTGCCGGCGCTGATCACGATGGCCGAGCGCAGCCCAGGCAGGCAGTAGGCCGCCGCGGCCGGGTAGTCCACGACCAGCGCCCCCGGCACCTTGGGGTCGCCGTGGGCCAGCAGGCTGAGCAGCATGCGCTGGCGCTGCCGGGCCCGCAGGACCGCGGCGGACGCCGCCACCAGGACGTAGACCAGGAGCGACAGCAGCACCAGGCCGGCGCCCAGGCAGACCAGCCGGGCCGCGGTGAGCAGGCTGGCCGACGGCAGGGAGAGGCGTCCTTCGGTCAGCCGGGCCAGCAGGGTCAGCGCGCCATCAGCGACGCCCGAGCCCTGGCCGACCGTGGCCAGGCCGATCAGGGTGCCGACCGTGGCCAGGCCCCAGCCGAGCCCGATCGCCTGCCACAGCACGATGGCCGCCGCGGGCGACCGGTGCGGCCAGCGCGCGTCGGCCAGCAGGATCGACGCCTGGACACAGCCCGCCGCCACCGCAGCCAGCACGAAAACGGCGGTCATAGCCGCTCAGCTCTTCGGGGGATCCTCACCGAGTGCCTCCAGGGCCGCCTGCAACGCGCGTGCCTCGGCGCCGGACACGCTCCGGACAAAGCGGGCCAGCGCAGCCTGACGGTCGCCCGTCTGGTCGAGCGCGCTGAGCATGAGCTCGGTGACATATGCCTCACGGCTCTCCGCGGCCCGGTAGCGCCACGCCCGGCCATCACGCTGCCGCCGGGCAAAGCCCTTCTTGGACAGCCGGTCCAGGACCGTCATGACCGTGGTGTGCGCTAGGTCCCGCTCGGTTAGCCGCCCGCTTACCTGCCGGACCGTCAGCGAGTCGGATGCCTCCCAAAGCACGTCCATGATCGCGCGTTCCAGCTCGCCTAGTCTATTCACCCAGCCACTTTAGCCTGGGCCGCATCAGCCGAACAGACCCGCCTGCGGCAGACTCAAGCATGGACATCAACACGATGCTCGGGGACATCACCGAGCAGGATGCCGACGCGGTGGTCAACGCCGCGAACTCCTCGCTGCTGGGCGGCGGCGGCGTCGATGGCGCCATCCACCGCTGCGGCGGGCCGGCCATCCTGGCCGCCTGCCGTGAGCTGCGCGACGGCCCGTACGCCGGCGGGCTGCCCGCGGGCCAGGCCGTCGCCACCATCGCCGGCCACCTCCCGGCCCGGTGGGTCATCCACACCGTGGGCCCGGTCTACTCGCGGCGCGAGGACCGCTCGGCCACGCTGGCCTCCTGCTTCACCGAGTCGCTCCGGGTGGCGGCCGAGATTGGCGCGCGGACCGTGGCCTTCCCGGCCGTGTCGACCGGCCTGTTCGGCTGGCCGGCGGATGACGCGGCCCGGATCGCGGTGGCCGCCGTCCGGGCCAGTGAGGCGGATGTGAACCAGGTCCGGTTCGTCCTGTTCAGTCCGGATATCCTGGCCCACTTCCAGGCGGCGCTCGCCATCGGAGCCGCGAGTTAGGCTGAGTGACACCGGGCGGCCGCGACCGGCGGCAGCCCGCTCCAGGCCGGCCGGGCAACGGCGCCCGGCATGACCAAGCAGGAGGACGACGATGTCCACGCGAACCCCCCGTTTCCGGTCGGTTCTTGACTCCTTTACCCCCTACCGGCCGGGCCGCCAGCCCACGGCCTCGGGTGGCCGGTCGTTCAAGCTGTCCTCGAACGAGTCACCGTACGGGCCGCTGCCCTCGGTGGTCGGCGTCATCGCCGCCGCGGCCGGCGAGCTCAACCGCTATCCCGACCACGGGTCGGGGGAGCTTAGCGCCGAGATCGCGACCCGGTTCGGCGTCCCGGCCGAGCACGTCGCGGTCGGCTGCGGGTCGGTCGGCCTGACCCAGCAGCTGCTGACCGCCGCGGCCGAGCCGGGCGCCGAGGTGCTCTACGCCTGGCGCTCGTTCGAGGCCTATCCGCAGCTCACCGACCTGGCCGGGGGCACCTCGGTCCGGGTGGCGCTGCGCGACCAGGCCCACGACCTGGCCGCGATGGCCGATGCCCTGACCGCGCGGACCCGGATCGTGTTCGTCTGCAACCCCAACAACCCCACCGGGACTGTGGTCCACGCCGACGAGCTGACCTGGTTCCTGGACCAGGTGCCGGAGGACTGCCTGGTCGTGCTGGATGAGGCCTACCACGAGTACATCCGCGATCCGGACGTGCCGGACGGTCTCACGCTCTACGGGAACCGGCCCAACCTGGCCGTGCTGCGCACCTTCTCCAAGGCCTACGGGCTGGCCGCGCTGCGGGTCGGGTTCCTGATCGGGCCCGAGCCGGTGGCCACCGCGGTGCGCAAGACCCAGCTCCCGTTCACCGTCAGCGCGCTGGCCCAGGCCGCGGCCATCGCCTCGCTGGCCGTCGAGGCCGAGCTGCTGGAGCGGGTCGAGACCGTGCTGAAGGAGCGCGGCCGGGTGCGCGACGAGCTGCTCGGCCAGGGCTGGACCGTCCCGCCGACCGAGGCCAACTTCGTCTGGCTGCCGCTCGGCCCCGACACCGTGGGCTTCGCCGCGGCCAGCGACCAGGCTGGGGTGGCCGTGCGCCCGTACCCCCCGGACGGCGTCCGGGTCTCGATCGGCGAGCCCGAGGGCAACGACGTCTTCCTCGCCGTGGCCAGGGCCTGGCCGAGCAGGCACTAGGCCCTGATCACCCGCGCCGATGGCCGACCGGGCCGGCCCACGTACGCTGAGCTGGGCCCAGCCCGAGCAGGGCAAGCCGACTGGAGGCAAGGTCAGCGTTGAAGGTGCATGTGATCCACGAGAACCCGGACTGGTTCGCGCCCATCGGGGACGCGCTGGCCCGGGCCGGAGTCCAGCATGAGCAGTGGCTGCTGGGCGAGGCCGTGCTCGACCTCGACGAGCCGCCGCCCGCCGGGGTGTTCTGGTCCCGGATGAGCGCGTCCTCGCACACCAGGGGGCACCCGTTCGCCAAGGACCAGACC
>JBOHCO010001529.1:0-2208 GCA_050698895.1 Streptosporangiaceae bacterium | reverse complement strand
TCACGAACTTGGCCGCGACTATGACAGCGCGGTCGCCGAGGGCCTGGTCGATCGGATCGGCGCGGAGATCGACAAGCGGGTGGACGCCCGGCTGGGCGCCGGCCCGTCAGGTACCCGCTCGCCGGCGCAGGTGTCAGCGCCGGGCCGGAGCAGCGCGCTGTGGACCGGCGCCGGGATCGGCGCCGGGATCGCCGGCATCGTGGCCATCATCGCCAATAACGCCAATACGGGAAGTAACAGCACGGCCGTCGTCACCGCCGTCATCGCGGTCTGGATCATCCTGGCCATCGCCGCCCTGAGCGCCGCTCAGCTGCGCAGGCACCGCGACCGCGACCCCGGATGACGGAGGATCTTCCCCGGCTGGAGTTCGCGGATCCGGGCCCGGTCCGGGATGAGGTGGTGGCGGCGATCCTGGCCGGCGCCAAGACGACCGCGACCGGGCTGGCGCTGGAATATGAGCGGGCGGGCACGGCGATGCCGGACGCCGGCCAGCAGTTTGTGGTGGTCGACTCCGACCGCCGCCCGGCCGCGGTGATCGAGATGACCGAGGTGCGGAAGGTCCCGATCGCCGGCATCGACCTGCGCCATGTGCTGGACGACGGCGATGAGTCGGTGGCGCAGTGGCGGGCCGCGCATGAGGAGTACTGGCACAGCCCGGAGACGCGCGAGGTGCTGGGCGACCCCGGCTTCACCGCGGGCGATGACACGGTGGTGGTGGCCCAGCGGTTCCGGCTGGTGCGGGTGCTGTCCGGGTAAGGACTCAGGGCCGGCTCCCCGGCCCGCGCCTCAGGGCTTGCGCCCGATGCCGCCCATGCCGGGGACGTCGCCCAGCGCGGCCGGCCCCGGCCGCCACCGGGACAGCTCCACGACGCCGGGCTCGACCAGCTCGAGGCCGTCGAAGAACGAGGTGAGCTGCTCGGGGCTGCGCGGGTGGTAGGTGCTGGCCGAGTTCTCGTTGTAGTGGCGCACGGCCTCGGTGAACGACTCGCTGATCGTCGAGCCGTCGCTGAGAGCCAGGTAACTGCCCGACGGCATCGGCGCCAGCAGCCGGCTGATGACCGAGGCCGGGTCATCGGAATCGGGAATCTGGCCCATGATGCCCAACAGCATCAGCGCGATCGGCTGGCTGAAGTCCAGCGTCCGGGCCGCCCCGTCCAGGATCCGGTCGACGTCGCGCAGGTCGGCGTCGATGTAGTCGCAGGCGCCTTCGTACGTGCTGGTCAGCAGGGCGCGGGCGTGCACGAGCACGAGCGGGTCATTGTCGACATAGACAATGCGCGATTCCGGCGCGATCGCCTGCGCGACCTGATGGGTGTTGTCGGCGGTCGGCAGGCCCGTGCCGACATCGAGGAACTGCCGGATTCCGGCCTGGCCGACCAGGTACGAGACCGCCCGGCCCAGGAACGCCCGGTCGGCCCTGGCCAGCTTGGTGATGTCGGGGAACATGGCCATGACCTGGTCGCCGACCATGCGGTCCGGAGCGTAATTGTCCTTGCCGCCGAGCCAGTAGTTCCAGACCCGCGCCGAGTGCGGCACCGACGAGTCGATCTCGGGCTGCCCAGCCCCCGAGGGGGACGGCGTTTCGGTCATGGAGCCATTCTCCGCTCTTTCCGAAGCCATATTCCGGGCCATAGCCTAGCGGCTTCCTGACCCGGCCGGATCCGGGCGCGAGGTCAGCTGGCCAGCAGGATGGCCGGGGGCAGGCCGACCAGCGCGAGGGCCGCCAGGTAGGCGGCGGCGGTGGCCAGCCGGGGCAGGCGGGCGGGCGGCGCGGCCAGTCGGGCGGCGCGGGTGGTGACCTGGATGTCGCCGGGGGCGGCATCGGCCAGGCGGTGCAGGGCGCCCAGCAGCGGGGCCGGGCCGCAGCGGCGGCTGGCCGTGTCGTCGGCGAGCATCTCGACCAGCAGCTCGACCGCGGCCAGGGCGGCGCGGGCGGCAGGCAGGAACGGGAACGTCTGGCGCCAGGCCCGGAACGGCAGGATAACCAGGTCGTGCTGGCCGCGCGCGTGGGCGTGCTCGTGGCCGACCACCGCCGCGAGCTGGGCGGCGCTGAGCGCGTCGAGCACGCCCTGGCTGACCACGATGCGCGGGCGCACCCCCGGCAGGCAGTACGCGGCGACCAGCGGATGGTCGAGCAGCCGGACCCGCAGGCCAGGGCTGAGGCCGCCGCCGGTGCCCGGCCCGTCCGGCTCGCGGCCGGCGCCGGCC
>JBOHCO010001528.1:0-4521 GCA_050698895.1 Streptosporangiaceae bacterium | reverse complement strand
TCGCCGACCTCCCGGACGGCGGGGCATCGGTGGCCGCCGCGGCCGGCGGCGCGCTCGGTGCACCTGCGGCCGGACCGGACGCCCGGCTCCCGCTCGGCCCCGTCGGCCCTGCCGAAGCCGTCGGCGCCGCACCAGGAAACCCAGAAACATCATCCATAACAATGGTCGCGGGCGCCCGCCTGGGCCGGCTGACCGTCGGCCAGGCCGGGCTGATCGCGGACCTGCTCCGGCCGGGTGAGGTGATCAGGCTGGGCCTGGCCGGCCGGATCGTCATCCCGCTCGCGGCCCGCGTCCGGCTGGCCCGTGACCGGCTGGCCGAGGCCGGGCTGCTGGTGGCCGGCGATGACCCGCTGGCCGATGTCACGGCGTGCAGTGGCATGGCCTGCCACCGCTCTGTCGCCGACGTGCGCGCCGCGGCCGGCCCGCTGCCCGGGCACGCCAGGACCCACTGGGCCGGCTGCGCCCGGCAGTGCGGCCGGCCGCCCGACGCCGAGCCGGTCATCGCCGTCGACGCCGACCGCTACCTGATCCCCGGCGAGGTCCGGCCCCGCCTGCTGGCCACGCTGGCCGGTGCGCCATGATCCGCAGCGTGGTGTCCTACGAGCAGGACGGGGCGGAGATCTACCGCCGGTCCTTCGCCATCATCCGGGCCGAGGCCGACCTGAGCGCCGTCCCGGCCGACCTGGAGGCCGTCGCCGTCCGCATGATCCACGCCTGCGGGATGACCGACCTGCCCGCCGACCTGGGCTGGTCGGACGGCGTCGGCGCGGCCGGGCGGGCCGCGCTGGCCGCGGGCGGCCCGGTGCTGTGCGACTCGGCCATGGTCGCGGCCGGGATCACCCGGTCCCGGCTGCCCGCCGCTAACCAGGTCATCTGCACGCTGACCGATCCGCGGGTCCCGGAGCTGGCCGCCCGGCTGAGCACCACGCGCTCGGCGGCCGCGGTGGAGCTGTGGCGCGACCATCTCGACGGCGCGGTGGTGGCCGTGGGCAACGCCCCGACCGCGCTGTTCCGGCTGCTGGAGATCCTGGCCGCCGAGCCCGGCGGGCCCCGGCCCGCGGCCGTGATCGGCGTGCCGGTCGGGTTCGTCGGCGCGGCCGAGTCCAAGGCCGCGCTGGCCGCCAGCCCGGTGCCGTACCTGGTCGTCCGGGGCCGCCGGGGCGGGTCGGCCATGGCGTCGGCGGCCGTCAACGCGCTCGCCGGGAAGCCAGAATGACCGCCACCGCGCCCGGCCGGCTGACCGGCGTGGGCGTCGGGCCCGGCGACCCCGACCTGGTCACCGTGCGGGCCACGCGGACCATCGCCGCGGCCGACGTCATCGCCTATCACTGCGCCGCGCACGGGCACAGCATCGCCAGGGCCGCGGCGGCGCCGTACCTGCGCGACGGCCAGCTCGAAGAGATCCTGCGCTACCCCGTCACCACCGAGGGCACCACCCATCCGGGCGGCTACGCCGGGGCGCTGGCCGACTTTTACGCCGAGGCCACCGAGCGGCTGGCCGCGCACCTGGCCGCCGGGCGGGACGTGGTCGTGCTGTGCGAGGGCGACCCGGCGTTCTACGGCTCCTACCAGCACCTGCACACCCGGCTGAGCGGCCGGTTCGCCGCCTCCATCGTGCCGGGCATCTCGTCGGTGTCGGCCGCCGCGGCGGCCGTGGGCGTGCCGCTAGTCCAGCACGAGGAGACGCTGACCGTGCTGCCGGGGACGCTGCCTGACGAGGCGCTGCGGGCCCGGCTGGCCGGGGCCGACGCGGTGGCCGTGCTCAAGCTCGGCCGCACCTTCGACCGGGTGCGGGCCGCCCTGGACGACACCGGGCTGCTGGCCCGGGCCCGGTACGTCGAGCGTGCGGGCACGCCGGACCAGCGCGTCGAGCCGCTGGCCGACGTGGACCCGGCCCGCGTCCCGTACATGTCGCTGGCCCTGGTCCCCGGCCGCGGCCGCCGCGCCCGGTCAGGGGCTGAGGCGGATGCCGCGGCCGCCGAGCCGGGCGGGCGGGTCACCGTGGTCGGCCTGGGACCCGGTGCCGCGGCCTGGCTCACCCCCGAGGCCGAGGCGGCGGTGGCCGCCGCCACCGACCTGGTCGGCTACCGGCCCTACCTGGCCCGCCTGCCCGAGCGGCCCGGACAGCAGCGGCACGCCTCGGGCAACACCGTGGAGGCCCGCCGCGCCGCCTTGGCCCTCGACCTGGCCGCGGCCGGCCGCCGGGTGGCGGTCATCTCCTCCGGCGACCCCGGCGTGTTCGCCATGGCCTCGGCCGTGCTCGAGCAGGTCGCCGCCGAGCCGGACCGCTGGGCCCGGGTTCCCGTCTCGGTGCTGCCCGGCGTCACCGCGGCCCAGGCCGTGGCGGCCAGGGCCGGGGCGCCGCTGGGCCACGACTACTGCGTGATCAGCCTGTCCGACCGCCTCAAGCCCTGGGCGGTCATCGCCGACCGGGTGGCCAAGGCCGCCGCCGCCGACCTCGTGCTGGCCTTCTACAACCCGGCCTCCCGCAAGCGGACCTGGCAGCTCGCCGCCGTGCGTGACCTGCTGCTGGAGCACCGCGAGCCGGAGACCCCGGTGGTGCTCGGCCGCTCGGTCGGCCGCCCTGGCGAGCAGCTCACCGTGACCTGCCTGGCCAAGCTGGACCCGGCCCAGGTGGACATGTCCACGCTGGTCATCGTGGGCTCCAGCCAGACGCGGGTGCACGATCGGCCGGGCGGTCCGGTGGTGTTCACCCCCCGGCACTACGGCGCGGACGGGCCGGATACGGACCAGCCGCCCTCCGGCTAGGGTCGTCAGATGCTGAAGGGCTGGCAGGGCGGGGCCGGGGCGGTGGTGGTCACGCTGGGCACGGTGGCGCTGGTGCTCCTGGACCTGAGCGACCGCGGGTTCCGGCTGTGGTGGCTGACCCACGCGTTCACCACCGACACGGTGGCGGGCGTGCTCGTGGTGCTGCTGACCGTGCTGGTCGTGGACCAGGTGGTGCGGCGCCGGCAGATCCTGGACCGGGCCAGGGCCATCTCGGCCCAGGCGGCCATCGTGGGCGGGCAGGCCAGCCGCTCGGTCCGGGCCCTGTCCGCCGCCGTGGGCGGCTCGGGCGACCGCGACGCGGCCGGCGACGCGTTCCGGACCTACATGATCATGGTGCTGGTGGCCGCGCCGCTGCTGATCGACGCCAGGGTCTCGCGGGACTTCCTGGAAGAGGCCCAGCGGCTGGGCGCCGAGATGGCCCACGCGCTGGGCGTCATGAACCGGGCCGCCGACGGTCCCCCTCCGTCGACCGAGCGGCTCGACACCGCGGTGCATCGGCTGAAGGCGGCGGCGGCCCCGCTGCTGGCCCAGCTCACGCCGGAGGAGCGAACCGTGGTGATGGGCGACGACTCGAGCTGACCGCGTCAGGCCTGATCCGCGACGTCGCCGCAGACCTCCGCGAGCCAGCGGGCGGCCTGGTCCGGGGTCGAGCGCAGCGGCCCGTCGGGCCGGTCCGGGCGGCGGACCATGATCACGGGCACGCCGAGTTCCCTGGCCGCGTCGAGCTTGCCCGCCGTCAGCGGGCCGCCGCTGTTCTTGGTCACCAGCACCTCGATCCGGTGCTCGGCCATCAGCGCGCGCTCGGCGGCGGCGTCGTAGGGCCCGCGAGCCAGGATGACCTGGCCGTCGCTCGGCAGCGGCTGGTCCGGCGGGTCCACGCAGCGGATCAGGAACCAGGCCCGGTCCACGGCCTCGAACGCGGCCAGGCCCTGCCGGCCGGTGGTCAGGAACACCCGGCGGCCGAGGGCGGGCAGCAGCGCGGCGGCGTCCGGCAGCGAGTCGACCTCGTGCCAGCGGTCGTCGGGGCCCGCGGTCCATGGCTCGCGGGCCAGCCCGAGCAGCGGCACCCCGGTCGCCGCGCAGGCGGCCGCGGCGCTGGCGCTGATGGTGCGCGCGAACGGGTGAGTGGCGTCCACCACCGCGTCCACGCGCTGGTCGCGCAGCCAGTCGGCCAGGCCGTCGGCCCCGCCGAAGCCGCCGATTCGGACCTCGCCCGCGGGCCGTGCGGGATCGCGCACCCGCCCGGCCAGCGAGGAGACGACGCGCAGGTCAGGCGACCCGGCCAGCAGCCCGGCCAGGTCACGCGCCTCGCGGGTGCCGCCGAGGATCAGGATGGTGGCGGGAGTCACGGGCCTCGCGGGAGTCACGGGCCTCGCCGGAGTCACGGGCCTCGCCGGAGTCACCGGGTTCACGAGATTCACTGGATTCGCGAGATTCACTGGATTCACTGGATTCGCGGGATTCACTGGGTTCACGGGTTCGCGGGGCGGCGGAGCAGGTAGCTGTCCATGATCCAGCCGTGCCGCTCGCGGCCCGCCGCCCTCGCGGCCGCGATCTTCTGGCCGGCCTCGGCGGCATCCCCCTCGACCAGGATCTCGTCGGCGGTGCCCACGTAGGCGCCCCAGTAGATCCGCGCGCCGCCGGTGTCGATGCCCTCGAACGCGCAGCCCGCGTCCAGCATCACGACCACGTCGTCGGCGTTGTCGGGAAAGCCGTCGGCCAGCCTGCGGC
>JBOHCO010001527.1:0-2996 GCA_050698895.1 Streptosporangiaceae bacterium | reverse complement strand
GGCCGCTCCGCCACCCGTCCCGGCCGCTCCGCCACCCGTCCCGGCCGCTCCGCCGCTAGTCCCGGCGGGGGCGCGATGTTATAACTTCGGCCGCCCGGCTGACCGCGCCCGGCCGCCCCGGTCCCGGCACCGACCGCGATGGGCGGCTCCGGACCGCTCTGGGCCGGGCCGGATTGCATGCGGAGTACATGGTTGCCGGGATTCGGCCCGCGACGCCGGCGGCGTACACATTCCTAGTGGCCACGCGACCGTGCTTGGCAGATCCGCGGGAAGGAGCCGCCGTGCAGGACCGGCTGGCCGGGACCATCGCCCCGGTGCTGTCGATCTCACTCGACCCCGGCGAGAGCGTCGTGGCCGAGGCGGGCGAATTCTCCTGGATGACCGACTCCATCCAGATGGCGGCGGTCGCGCCCGGTGCTCCCGGTGCTCCCGGTGCCGGGGCCAGCCGGGGTGGCGCGAGTGGCGCGAGTGGCGCGGGTGGCGCCTCCGGGGACGAGGATGCCCTGTCGCTCAGCCGGTTCACCGCCAAGGGCAGCGCCGGGACGATCGCCTTCGCCTGCAAGCAGCCGGGCCGGATCCTGGGCGTGGACATCAGCCCCGGCACCGAGTACCTGGTCCACCGGCACGGCTTCCTGGCCGGGACGTCAGGCATCCAGATCCGGTCCGGCTTCCGCCAGTCCTTCTCGACCGGCATCTACGCCGGACCGGGCGGGTTCGGGCTGCACCGGGTGGCCGGCACCGGCCGGGCGTGGATCGAGCTGGCTGGCGAGACCGTCCGGTTCGAGCTGGCCGCGGGCGAGTCGCTGCGCGCTCATCCCGGGCACGTGGGCATGTTCGCGGCCTCGGTCGCCTTTCAGCTGACCCGCGTGCCGGGCATTGCCAATCGTTACTTTGGTCACAATACGCACCATTTTGCGGTGCTCTCCGGGCCGGGGCCGGTGTGGCTGCAGTCCGTGCCGATGCCGGCCCTGACCACGCAGCCAGCCCTGCCACCGGGCTAGCGAGCGATCTTCTCACTCCCGATCTCATGAGCAAGGACACGACAATGACCCGATATCACCTCACCTCAGACGGCGGCCTGGCCCGCCGCGCCGTGACCATGGCGGCGCTGCTGGCGGTCAGCGGTCTCGCGCTGGCCGGCTGCAAGGGCTCGTCGTCCGCCTCGGGCCCGTCAGGTTCGACGTCATCGGCCGGCACCACCCCGTCGGCGAGCTCGAGCTCGGGCAGCCAGGGCTCGGGCTCGGGCGGGAGCTCGGGCGGGAGCTCGGGCGGGGCCTCAGGCACCAGCCTGGCCGCGGACTTCCCGCTCGCGGTGGGCAACACCTGGGTTTACGAGACCAAGGTCGGAGCCCTCAGCCATGGCACCACCATCAACAAGGTGGTCCGCCTGGTGCCGGTCGCGGGCGGCCAGCGGGTGCGGATGAGGGTCATCGACCATCTGGGCGGGGGGACCGTGACGCCGACCAGCTTCGCCTACATCTTCCACAACGACGGTTCCATCACCATCCCGTTCAGCGAGTTCAGCTCCGAGAAGGTCCGGCTGATCTCGGGCGGGATCGTCTGGCCGAGCCGGGCCCAGATCGCTTCCGGCCAGCCGCTGCACTCCACGCTGGTGTTCGCGACCTCGATCGTCGGTCACACGCTACGGGTCACCGCCCACGTGGTGGTCAGGGGCGCCGGAACGCAGAGCGTCACCGTCCCGGTCGGCACCTACCGGGCGCAGGTGGTCGAGGAGACCATGACCGAGAAGGTGGAGGGCATCAGGGTGACCACGACGGTCAAGACGTGGGTCGCGCCCGGCGTCGGCCCGGTCAAGGACGAGGTGCTGTCCAGCTCCGCGATCCCGAGCACCGTCGAGGTCCTCAAGTCCTTCACCAGGGGCTGAGCCGCCGCGTTTCCGCGGAGACGCCGCACGCACGTGCGTCACGCACATGCGCGGCACGTCTCCGCGGAAACGTCACCGGCCCTCCTTAGGGTGTGGGCGACAGGTGATCCGCCCTCCCGAGGAAGAGGCCACATGGCAGTCCGCTTTCAGCTCGTCATCGACTGCGCCGATCCCGACCGGCTGGCCCGGTTCTGGGCCTCGGCCCTGGGCTACGAGCTGCAGCCGCCACCCGCGGGCTTCGCCTCCTGGGACGACTACTGGCGCGACTTTGGCTTGCCCGAGGAAGACCTGGCCCTGGGCGAGGACCGCATCGTCGACCCGGCCGGGCACGGGCCGCGGGTCTGGTTCCAGGTCGTGCCCGAGGGCAAGACGATCAAGAACCGGCTGCACCTGGACGTCGAGGCCAGCGGCGGCCAGTCGGTCCCGCTGCCGATGCGCCGGGAGCGCATCGACGCCGAGGCCCGGCGGCTCGAGGGCCTGGGCGCGACCATCGTCCGGGTCATCTACACCGAGGGGCTCGACCACTACGCCATGGCCATGACCGACCCCGAGGGCAACGAGTTCGACATCAACTGACCGGCTGGGCGCGTCAGTGGGGGTCGCTCTCCAGCGGGGTGGCGGGCCAGTCCAGCAGCCGGGCGCCGATGACCGCCACCTGGAGGGATAGCGCGTCGGCCGGGCGGGCCGGGTCCTGGCCGGTCAGGTCCCTGACCCGGGCCAGCCGGTAGGTGACGGCACGCACCGACAGGTGCAGCCGCTGGGCCGCCTGCACCGCCACCTGGCCGCTGGCGAAGTAGGCCTCCAGCGTGTCCAGCAGCGGCCCGGCGCCGTCCCTGGCCTCGCCCAGCGGCAGCAGCAGCGCGCCGACCAGGTCGGACAGCGCGGCCCGGTCGCGCAGGATGACCCGGTACATGAGCAGGTCGGCCGCGTTCACCACGGGATCGGCCAGGTGCAGCCGCTCGGCCACGTCCAGCGCGTCCATGGCCTCGTCGTAGGACCGCAGCACGCCGACCGGCCCGGTGTAGGCGCGACCCACGGCCACCCGCCAGGCCCGCGCTGGCCGCTCGGCCCGGCCGGCCCGGCCGGGCTGGCCCGGCTGGCCCGGCTGGCC
>JBOHCO010001526.1:0-1408 GCA_050698895.1 Streptosporangiaceae bacterium | reverse complement strand
AGTTCCGCAGCGACCGCGGCGTAGGTGGCGCGGGCCTCGCGGTGCACCCAGGCGATGGAGGAGCCGGGCAGGATGTCGTGGAACTGGTGCAGCAGCACCGTCTTCCACAGCCGGTCCAGCTGCTCGGAGGGGTACTGGCAGCCGGTCCGGACGGCGGCGGTGGCCGCCCACAGCTCGGCCTCGCCGAGCAGGTGCTCGCTGCGCCGGTTGCCCTGCTTGGTCCGGGCCTGCGAGGTGTAGGTGCCGCGGTGCAGCTCCAGGTAGAGCTCCCCCACCCAGACGGGCGGATCGTCGTACTCGGCCTGCGCCCTGGCGAAGAAGTCAGCCGGCTTCTCGATGCGCACGCGGGCCGAGCCGTCCAGGTCGCCGAGCCGCCGGGCCCGGGCCAGCATCTCCTCAGTCGGGCCGCCGCCGCCGTCCCCGTAGCCGAACGGCACCAGCGAGCGCCTGGCCCGGCCCTTGTCCCGGAAGTTGCGCACCAGGTGGGCCAGGTCGCGGCCGGACAGGTCCGAGTTATAGGTGTCGACCGGCGGGAAGTGGGTGAACACCCGGGTGCCGTCGATGCCCTCCCACTCGAAGGTGTGATGCGGGAACTGGTTCGTCGTGCTCCAGCTGATCTTCTGGGTGAGGAACCACTTCGAGCCGGAGAGCTTGATCAGCTGCGGCAGCGCGCCGGAGTAGCCGAACGAGTCGGGCAGCCACACCTCCTCGGTCTCGATGCCGAACTCGTCCAGGAAGAACCGCTTGCCGTAGACGAACTGGCGAGCCATCGCCTCTCCGCCGGGCAGGTTGGCGTCGGCCTCCACCCACATGCCGCCGACCGGCACGAACTGGCCGGCCGCGACCTTCTCCGCCACGCGGGAGAACACCTTCGGATGGTGCTCCTTGATCCAGGCCAGCTGCTGGGCCTGGGACATGACGAAGATGAACTCGGGATGCTCGTCCATCAGCGAGGTGACGTTCGACGCGGTCCGCGCCACCTTCCGGATCGTCTCGCGCAGCGGCCACAGCCAGGCCGAGTCGATGTGCGCGTGCCCGGCCGCCGAGACCAGGTGCGCGGACGCGTGGGCCGGCGCGGCCAGCGCCGGGGCGAGCTCACGGCGGGCGGCCGCGGCCGTGCCGGGCACGTCATCCAGGCTCAGCGTGTCCAGCGCTCGCTCCACCGCGCGCAGGATCTCCCACCGCCGCGGCCCGTCCACCGGCAGCTCGTGCATGAGCTGCCCGAGCACCTCCAGGTCGTGGACCAGGTCCCACACCTCGGCGTGGAAGACCGCCAGCTCGGCCTGCCGCAGCTGGTACAGCGGCTTGTCCCCGGCGGTGAGCGTGTCCCCGAGCCAGGTGACGGGCCGCTCGATCGACGGATTGGCCGCTGCCTCCACGAAGAACCGCACCTCGCCGGCGGGGCGGG
>JBOHCO010001525.1:0-8449 GCA_050698895.1 Streptosporangiaceae bacterium | reverse complement strand
CGCAGGTAGCCGAGCGAGGAGATCACGCGTTGTCTCCGTTCATGAACTCGATCGCCAGCCGGTTGAATGCGGCGGCCTTCTCCAGCTGGACCCAGTGCCCGCAGCCGCCGAACACGTGCAGCTGGGCCCGGCGGATGAGCTTGAGCGCGACCAGCGCGCCGTCCAGCGGGTTGACCCGGTCCTCCCGGCCCCAGATGAGCAGCACCCGCTGGCGCAGCCGGTGCGCCTCGCGCCAGAGCATCCCGTCCTCGGCGGTGGCCGGGTCGAAGAACGAGGCCCCCAGCGAGGCCATGGCGGCCAGGGACTCGGGCGTGGCGGCCTCGGCGTACCGCTCGTCGATCAGCTCGTCGGTGACCAGCCGCTGGTCGAAGACCAGCGTGCGCAGGAACGCGGCCAGCTTCTCCCGGCTCGGCCCGGGCGGCGCGGCGAAGGCGGCCAGCCGCCGCACCCCTTCGGTGGGGTCGGGCGCGAGCACGTTGAGGCCCAGGCCGCCCGGCGCCATCAGCACCAGCCGGCCGGCCCGGTCGGGGTAGCGCAGCGCGAAGCGCACCGCGGTCCCGCCGCCGAGGGAGTTGCCGACCAGGTCGGCCCGCTCGATGCCCAGCCCGTCCAGCAGCCCGGCCAGCGCCTCGGCGGCGAAGGTGAAGTAGTTGCCGGTCACCGGCGGCTTGTCCGACCGGCCGAAGCCGGGCAGGTCGGGCACGAGCGTGCGGAACCGGGCCGCGAGCACGGGCAGGTTGCGGCCGAAGTTGCTCCACCCGGAGGCGCCCGGCCCGCCGCCGTGCAGCAGCACGACCGGTGCCGCGCCCGCCGGGCCGGACCCGGCCTGGTGATAGTGCAGGCGCAGGCCGGCTGCCTCGGCGAGCCGGCTGGTCGCGGCCCGGTCGGCCGGCGCCACGGTCATCAGCGTTCCCTTCCCCCGGGGTCAGCCCGGGCGACCTTTGTTAAAGCATGGCGTCGGGTCCCACGTCCAGGCCGAACTCGCCGCGGCCGAACATGGACAGCGCCCGCTCGGGATCGTTGATGGCGTGCACCCGGCCGGCGTGGGCGTCGCGCCAGAACCGCTGGATGGGCGTCCCGGTGCGCAGCGCCCGGCCGCCGGAGTTCTCGAACAGCAGGTCCACGGCGCTGATCGCCAGCCCGGTGCCGCGGACCTGGTCGCGGCGGACCCGCAGGCGCAGCGCGAACGGGATCTTCTCCCCGGCCCTGGCGTGCGTCATCAGCGCGGTCATGTTGTCCGTCGCGGCGCGCCAGGCGTCGTCCAGCCGGGCGGCGGCCTCGGCCACCCGGACCTGGCCGTGCGGGTCCTGGGCCGCCTTCTGGCCGACGTACGAGGCGCGCACCCGGTCCCGCTGGTAGGCGACGTGGGCGTCGTAGGCGCCGGCCGCCATGCCGATGATCGGGGTGGTGATGGCGTAGGAGAAGACGGCGCCGTAGGGCAGCCGGTACAACGGCGCGGGGTTGGCCGCCTGGCCGGGGCAGATCAGCCGGGACACGTCCATGAAGCTGAGCGAGCGGTGGCCGGGCACGAACGCCTCGTCGACCACGATGTCGTTGCTGCCGGTGCCGCGCAGCCCGACGGTGTCCCACACGTCCTCGATGGCGTAGTCGCTGGCGGGCAGCAGGAAGGTGCGGAAGTCGGCGGGCGTGCCGTCGGCGTCGGGCACGATCCCGCCGAGCAGCACCCAGCTCGCGTGCGCGCAGCCCGAGGAGAAGCTCCACCGGCCGCTGAGCAGGTGACCGCCGTCTACGGCGGTGGCGCGGCCGGTGGGCGCGTACGAGCTGGACATCCGGGTGGCCCGGTCGGCCCCCCACACCTCCTCCTGGGCCAGCGGCGGGAACAGGGCCAGCTGCCAGGGGTGCACGCCGAGCACCGAGGCCACCCAGCCGGTGGAGCCGCAGGCGCCGGCGATCATCCTGACCGCGGTCAGGAAGGTGAGCGGGTCGGCCTCCAGGCCGCCGAAGGCGGCGGGCTGGAGCAGCCGGAAGAATCCGGTGTCGGCCAGCGCCTTGACCGAGTCGGCGGGCACCTCGCGCTGATCCTCGGCCTCCTGGGCCCGGTCGCGCAGCACCGGCAGCAGGTCGCCGACCCCGGCGAGCACCTCCTGCCCGACATTCTGGGTCATCGCGCTTCCTCCAGTGCCAGCCCCGGCCATCGCGTCTAGATTAGAACATGTTCTAGTCTGTTAGTAAGGCTGTGGGGAAGGCCACCGGAGGGAGGGTCGCCATGACCGACCGGGACGGCGTCCGGGTCATCGACAGCGGCACACCGCCCGCGAGGTTCGCGCGCGGCTGGCACTGCCTGGGGCTCGCCGGGAAGTTCCGCCAGGGCGGGCCGCACGCCGTGCACGCGTTCGGGACCAAGCTGGTGGTCTTCGCCGACTCCGGCGGCGAACTGCACGTGCTGGACGGCTACTGCCGGCACATGGGCGGCGACCTGAGCCGCGGCACGATCAAGGGCGACACGGTGGCCTGCCCGTTCCACGACTGGCGCTGGGGCGCCGACGGCCGGTGCGCGGGGATCCCCTACGCCCGGCGGGTGCCGCCGCGGGCCCGGACCAGGTCGTGGCGGACGCTGGAGCAGAACGGCCAGCTGTTCGTGTGGCACGACCCGGAGGGCAGCCCGCCGCCCGAGCACATCACGATCCCCCGGATCGAGGGCGCGTTCTCGCCCGGCTGGACCGGCTGGACCTGGGACTCGGTCCTGGTCGAGGGCGCGAACTGCCGCGAGGTCATCGACAACGTGGTCGACATGGCCCACTTCTTCTACATCCACTTCGCGTTCCCGACCTACTTCAAGAACGTGCTCGAGGGCCACGTGGCCACCCAGTACCTGCGCACCAGGTCGCGGCCGGACATCGGGGGCAGCGGCAACTACGGCACCGGGGACGAGAACACGCTGCGCTCGGAGGCGTCCTACTTCGGGCCCTCCTACATGATCAACTACCTGTGGCACGACTACCGCGACACGACCATGGAAAGCGTGCTGATCAACTGTCACTACCCGGTGACGCCGACCTCGTTCATGCTCCAGTGGGGGGTCATCGTGCGGCGGCCCGAGGGCATCTCGGACGAGCACGCGGCCAAGGTCGGGGCCAAGTTCGCCAAGTTCATCGGCCTGGGCTTCCAGCAGGACGTGGAGATCTGGCGGCACAAGGCCCGTATCGACAACCCGCTGCTGTGCGCCGAGGACGGGCCGGTCTACCAGCTGCGGCGCTGGTACGAGCAGTTCTACACCGACGCGGCCGACGTCCCGGCCGACATGGTGGCCCGGTACGAGTTCGAGGTCGACACCAGCCGGGCGCTGCAAGGCTGGGAGGCCGAGGTGGCGGAGAACCTGGCCCGCCGGGCGAACGCATGAGCGGGCGGGCGGGCGCGGGCACGGCGAGCGGGGGCGTGCGGGCCGACGAGCGGTGCGGGCTGACCCGCACCATCGCGTGCGATAAGTGCGCGGCCGAGGTGCAGGTGACCAAGTACAGCCTCCAGCACACCAGCGTGCAGTGGGACCTGGACTCGGTGCGGGCCTGCGCCGAGTTCCGGGAGCGGGTGGCGGCCGGCCAGCAGACGGCGCTCGTCGACACCTGCGCCAGCCTGCGGGCCAGCATCGACCGCGCCGTCTTCCTGGGCCGTCTGATGATCTCGTCGCCGCCGTGAGAGCACCGCGCGACTTCTACCGGGTGCGGGTGGCCGAGGTGATCATGGAGGCGGGTGACGCGTGCTCGCTGGTGCTGGACATCACCGCCGAGCTGGCCGCCGCGTTCCGCTACCAGCCCGGCCAGTTCCTGACCGTGCGGGTGCCCGCCCCCGGCGGCGGCTCGGTGGCCCGCTGCTACTCGCTGTCCAGCTCGCCGCACGCCGGGGACCGGCCGACGATCACCGTCAAGCGGATGGCCGGCGGGCACGCCTCCAACTGGATCGCCGACCACCTCGAGCCGGGCAGCATGCTGGACGTGCTGCCGCCGGCGGGCACGTTCAGCCCGGCCTCGCTGGACGGCGACCTGCTGCTGCTGGCCGCGGGCAGCGGCATCACCCCGGTCATCTCCATCCTGAAGTCGGCCCTGGCCGCGGGCCGGGGGCGGGTGGTGCTGATCTACGCCAACCGCGATGAGCGGGCCGTCATTTTTTCTCCTGAACTGCGACGGCTGTCCGCGACCGCCGGCGCCCAGCTCCTGGTCGTGCACTGGCTGGACTCGGTGCAGGGGCCGCCCACCGCGGCCGGGATCGCCGCGCTGGCCCGGCCCTACGCCGGCTACGAGGCGTTCGTCTGCGGGCCCGACCCGTTCATGACCGCGGTCCGGGCGGGCCTGGCCGGCCTGGGCGTGCCCGCCCGGCGGGTCCACGTCGAGCGGTTCCTGTCGCTGGCCGAGAACCCGTTCGAGGCCCGGGCCGACGACGACGGCCCGGCGGCCACGCTGGAGGTCACCCTGGACGGCCAGACCAGCCTGCTGCCCTGGCCGGCCGGGACCCGGATGCTGGACGTGCTCATCGACCAGGGCCTGGACCCGCCGTACTCGTGCCGCCAGGGCATCTGCGGGGCGTGCGCCTGCCGGCTCACCGGCGGCCAGGTCGAGATGGCGCACAACGAGGTCCTCGAGGACGAGGACCTGGCCGACGGCTACATCCTGGCCTGCCAGGCCGTGCCCCGGACCGCCCAGGTGGCGATCACTTACTCGTAGCCGCGGCCTGCCCGGCCCGCCGGCCGGAGAACACGCAGTCGGCCAGCGACAGGCCGCTGACGTAGGAGCGCGAGCACAGGCCGACCGCGCTGCGGCCCGCCGCGTGCAGGCCCGGCACCCCGGTGCCGTCCGGCCGGAGCACCTGGCCGGTGTCCTGCGCCACGACCAGGCCGCCCAGGGTCAGCACCGGCGCCGGGTAGGCCAGCCGGGGCCGCACCGAGCAGTCGATGAGCGAGTAAGGCGGCTGGTCCTGGGGCCGGACCAGCTCGGCCGGCTTGCCCGCCGGGTCGGGGCGGCCCGCCGCGGCAGCCTCGTTGTAGGCGGCCACGGTGGCCGCCAGCCCGCCGGGGTCCACCCCGGCCCTGGCCGCCGCCCCGGCCAGCGTGGGCGCGCTGACCCGGCCCGCGGTGAGCAGGTAGCCGGCCTGCAGCCGCTGGAACCACAGCGTGCTGCGGCGCAGCTGGCGGCGGGCCAGCGCCACCGTGGCCCGGTCGGCCAGCAGCCAGGCCCGGCCCTGGTGGCCGGTCACGATGGCATCGCCGATGGCCGCGCCGTACCGGGACTCGTCGCACACCCGGGCCCCGGCCTGGTCCACCAGCACGCCGTGCAGCAGCGCGGCCGGCGGGCTGAGGAACCGCCACACCGAGACCCGGCTCAGCAGCGCCGTGGCGCCGCCCGCGCCGGTGCCCAGCCGGATGCCGCTGCCGTCGTCGCCGGGCGTGGCCAGCGGCAGGCCGCCCCGGCCGGCCGGGGCGTGCTCGCGCATCAGCGCCCGGCTGGCCCCGAACCCGCCGGCCGCGATGACCACCCCGCGCCGGGCGCCGACCCGCAGCGGCCGGCCGTGCCGGCGCTCCAGCCCGGCCACCGGGCGGTGCAGCAGGCGGCCCAGCCTGGGCGCGTACAGGTAGGGCTTGGCCGACCAGCGGTGCAGCACCCGGTGCGCGACCCTGGCCCAGGCCGGGGCGGTGGCCAGCGTCCGGCACTCGACCCCGGTGACGCGGCCGTCGCCGCCGGTGACCAGCGCGACGGCGGTGGTCTGGGCCAGCACCCGGCTGCCCGAGGCGCGCACGGCGCGGGCCAGCCGCGCGTACAGCAGGCCGCCCGAGGTGCCCCGGCCCCTGGTCCGGTGCCCGCGCGGCGCGGGCGGGGCGACGGCGCGGGCCGACAGCTCGCTGCCGGAGTAGTACAGGTAATGGCGGTTGGTCGGGTAGGAGGTCTTGTCCGGGCACAGGCTGCCCTCGAACGGCACGCCGTGGCCCTCCAGCCAGGCCAGCATCTCCGGGCTGCCCAGGCAGAACGCGCGCAGCGTGGCCGGTGCCACCACGTCCCCGACCTCGGTGCTCAGGTAGTCGAGCATGGCCTGCGGCGAGTCGCTCACCCCGGCCGCGCGCTGCTGAGGGGTGCCGCCGCCGGCGTAGACGACGCCGCCGGACAGGGCCGTCGCGCCGCCGCCGCAGAACCGGTCCAGCACCAGCACTCCCGCGCCCGCGGCCGCCGCCTCCAGCGCCGCGCAGGCACCCGCGGCCCCGAAGCCGATCACCACCACGTCGGCCTCGACGTCCCAGTCATCCGCGGCCTGCCGCACCGCCGGCACCACACCTCCGCCCTCGCCCGCCCGCGGCGCTTCTTGCTGTTATCAGTTCTTGCTGTTATCAGGACCCGGCCGGGCCGGCCACGCTGGCTCTCGGCCAAAACTGCAACGTGTTCTAGTATGGGCAGCGGGAGGTGCCCATGACAACGGCCGGCGCCGCGCGGGACCCCGAGGCCGAGTTCGACGTGGTCGTGGTGGGCAGCGGCGCGGCCGGGATGACCGCCGCGCTGACCGCCGCCCATCACGGGCTGCGCGCGGTGGTGCTGGAGAAGACCGGGACGTTCGGCGGCTCCACCGCCCGCTCCGGCGGCGGCATCTGGGCGCCGAACAACGAGGTGCTGCGCCGGGCCGGGGTGCGCGACACCCCCGAGCAGGCCCGGGCCTACCTGGCCCACGTGGTCGGCGACGAGGTCCCGGCGGCCCGCCAGCGGGCTTTGCTGGAGCACGGCCCGGCCATGCTCGAGCTGGTCCGGGCCCTGGCTCCGATCGACTTCGCCTGGGTGCCCGGCTACGCGGACTACTACCCCGAGGCCCCCGGCGGGCTGGCCGCCGGGCGCAGCATCGAGCCCCGGCCGCTGGACGGGCGGCGGGTGCTCGGCGCCGAGCTGGACCACCTCAATCCGCCCTACCTGCCGACGCCGCCGGGGCTGACCATCACCCAGGCCGACTACCGCTGGCTGGCCCTGGGCCCGCGGCACCCGCGGGCCATGCTGGCCTCGGCCAAGGTGGCGGCCCGGCTGGCCCGCGCCCGGCTGCTGCGCCAGCGCACGCTGAGCATGGGCCAGGCCCTGGCGGCCGGCCTGCGGGCCGGCCTGCTGGCCTGCGGCGTGCCGGTCTGGCTGGATACCCCGATGACCGGCCTGGTCCTGGACGGCGCCGGGCCGGACAGAGCCGGGCCGGACAGAGCCGAGCCGGACGGCGGCCGGGTCACCGGGGTGCGGGTGACCAGGGACGGCCGGCCCGCGGTCATCGCGGCGGCGCGGGGCGTGATCCTGGCCGCGGGCGGCTTCGAGCGCAGCGAGCAGCTGCGCCAGCGTTATCAGCGCGCCCCCATCGGCACCGAGTGGACCACCGGGTCGGCGGGCAACACCGGCGACGCCATCACCGCCGGGGAGGCGGCCGGCGCCGCGCTCGACCTCATGGACGACGCCTGGTGGGGCCCGTCCATCCCGCTCGGGCACGGGCCCTACTTCTGCCTGGCCGAGCGCAGCCTGCCCGGCTGCCTGCTGGTCAACGGGGCAGGCCAGCGGTTCGTGAACGAGTCCGCGCCGTACGTGGACGCCGTGCACGCGATGTACGACGGGCACCGGGAGGGCACGCCGCACATCCCGGCCTGGCTGATCACCGACCAGCGCTACCGGGACCGCTACGTGTTCGCCGGGCTGCCGCCGGGCCGCGCGCTGCCGCGCCGCTGGTACAAGTCCGGCGCGGTGTTCAGCGCGCCCGCCATCGCCGAGCTGGCCGCGCAGGCGGGCCTGGACCCGGCCGCGCTGACCAAGTCGGTGACCAGGTTCAACGAGTTCGCCGGGGCGGGCCGGGACGAGGACTTCGGCCGCGGCAACTCGGCCTACGACCGCTACTACTCCGACCCGCGCTGCCGGCCCAACCCGTGCCTGGCCGCGCTGGCCCGGCCGCCGTTCTACGCCATCAAGATCGTCCCCGGCGACCTGGGCACCAAGGGCGGGCTGCGCACCGACGAGCGGGCCCGGGTGCTGCGCGCGGACGGCACCGCCATCGGCGGCCTGTACGCGGCGGGCAACACCAGCGCCGCGGTGATGGGCCGCAGCTACGCCGGCGCCGGGGCCACCATCGGCCCCGCGATGACCTTCGGCTACCTGGCCGCCCTGGACCTGGCCGGCGGTCGGCCCCCCGGTTAGGGTGACCGCTGTGGAGCGGTCTGCGGTGGCTGAGCCGGCGGGAAGCAGGCACGGGTTCCCGGCTGCGCTGACCAGCTTCGTGGGCCGCGCCGGGGTGGTGGACGAGATCGCCGCCCGGCTGGAAGAGCACCGGCTGGTGACGCTGACGGGGCCGGGCGGCGCCGGGAAGACGCGGCTGGCCGGCGAGGTGGCCCGGCTGGTGGCCGGCCGGTTCGCCGACGGCGTGTGGCTGGCCGAGCTGGCCGCGGTGCGGGACCCGGCCCACGTGGCGGCCGCGGTGGCGGCCGCGCTGGGCATCCGTGACC
>JBOHCO010001524.1:0-1760 GCA_050698895.1 Streptosporangiaceae bacterium | reverse complement strand
GATCCGGGTCATGCGCGGCACGAGCGCCGCCACACCCCGCTGGCCCCCCTGGTGGTCCGCTGGCTGGTCCATCGCTGTCGCCTCCCGCCTGGTCCTCCCCAGGATCTCTCGCGGCGGCCCCGTACGCCAGCGGCGGGGTCGAGCCTAATCCCGTTGGTGTCTCATTATTCGGACACGTAGTATCATCATATGAACACCCCACCGGACGACAGCGGCTCTCCCGCGGCGGTGCCGCGCGAGCGCGACGGCCGGCGCTGGCTGATCCTGTTCGTCGGCCTGATCGCCATGACCGCCGGGTGCACGTTCCAGTACGGCATCGCCTACCTGATCCCCGCGCTCCGCCAGGCGGGCTTCTCGCTGGAGCTGGCCAGCGTGCTGGTGGCCTGCCGACTGGGCGTGGTGCTTTTGCGGGTGGCCGCGCAGGTGCGGGTGGCTGCGGCGGTGCGGGTGGCTGAGCTGCCCGCGCTGGCCGCCTCCGCGGCCAGGTCGGCCGGAAGGCCCAGCCGGCTCAGCGCCGCCGCGATTTCCTCGTCGCCTGTGTCCGGTGTTAAGGCGTCGTCGAGGTGCGCGGTGATCTGCTCGGTCAGCTCGGCAGCCTGCGCCGACGGCAGCACGGCCAGCGCGCGGTCCAGTTCCCGCAGGTAACCGCGGACCAGAGGATGGTCGAGTGCCGTGCCGCTCATCGCTGGCGTCCTCCCTGCCCGGCGGTTACCCCCGTGCGGTCGTGGTTGACCCCCGTGCGGTCGTGGTTGACCCCCGTGCGGTCGTGGTTGACCCCCGTGCGGTCGTGGTTGACCCCCGTGCCGTCGTGATTGAGCACTCCGCCGACCGTGGCCGAGAACTGTGCCCACTCGGCCCGGAACGCGGTCAGGTTCTCCTGCCCGGCCCCGGTGAGCGAGTAGTAGCGCCGGGCCCGCTGGCCCTCCTCGGCCCGCCACTCGCTGGTCACCAGCCCGGCGTCGCGCAGCCGGCTGAGCAGCGGGTAAACCGTGCCGTCGCTGGTCAGCAGGCCGTCGGCGTCGGCCAGGTCGCGGACCAGCTCCAGCCCGAACCGCGGGCGGAGCTCCAGGAGCGCCAGCACGCACGGCCCCAGCACGCCGCGGCGCAGCTCGGTCAGTCCACCCTCACTGGGCACGTCTCACACGATGTCTTGTCACGCAAGACATGTCAGGCGGGGAAGCCGCGGCCACCGCGTACCCAAATCCGATAGATCACATCAGCCACACCAGACGCGTTAGTCACATGATCGCTCGTGGGTGTCCCGTTGCTAACACGGGAGGGTTAGCAACGGGACACCCACAACGGGCGGCATTCACGACCATTCGCCGGGTCCGCAGCCGGGCTACGGCATGCGCTCGTAGGCCGGGATGGTCAGGAAGTCGGCGTAGTCGTCGGCCAGCGCCACTTCCTTGAACAGCGCCACCGCCTGGTCGTAGCGGGCCGCGTCGAACGCCGGGCCGGCCTGCTCGCGGATCGTGGCCAGTTCCTCGCCGATGATCTGCTCTACCAGTCCGGCGGTCACCTGGGGCCCGTCGTCCAGGGTGATGTCGTTGTGCAGCCACTGCCAGACCTGGGACCGGGAGATCTCGGCCGTGGCCGCGTCCTCCATCAGGTTGAAGATGGCCACCGCCCCGTTGCCGCCCAGCCAGCTGGCCAGGTACTGCAGGCCCACGCTGACGTTGCTGCGCAGCCCGGCCTCCGTGATCACGCCTGGCGTCTGGTCGATGGACAGCAGGTCGGCGGCGCTGACCGCCACGTCC
>JBOHCO010001523.1:0-7645 GCA_050698895.1 Streptosporangiaceae bacterium | reverse complement strand
GTTCATGATCACCCGGACTTTTCGGTCATAGTGACTGAAAAGTCCGGGTGATCATGAACGCGGCCATTACGGCAGGCCGAAAGCCGGAATCTGGCCGACCCGCTGCGGGCACAGGACATCCACGACCTTGATCGCTCCGACGCGGGAGCACATCAGCCACAGAAGCCACAGAAGCCACAGAGGGCACGTGCGCCACATGCGTTAGGACAGCCGCGGTGGCCGGGGAATGGATGGGATCGCCGGTCGCGGACTCCTTTGTTAGTGAAATAGATTGTGGGTCGTGATCACGGTAGTTGAGTACGATCCCGGCTGGCCGGAGAGGTTCGAGGGGCTGCGGCGCGAGTATGCCGCCGCGATGGCGGCGGCCGGGGTGCCGGTGGTCGCCATCGCGCACGTGGGCAGCACCTCGGTACCGGGCCTGGCCGGCAAGCCGGTCATTGACTGCGACATCGTGGTCGCCGCGGCTGACGTGGCCGCAGCGTCGCAGGTGCTGATCGACCTGGACTTCCGGCCGCTGGGTGAGCTGGGCATCCCGCTGCGCTGGGCGTTCAAGGAGCCCGAGCGGCTGGCCGGGACGAACACCTACGTGATCGTGGACGGCTCGCTGTCGCTGCGCAATCACCTCGCGGTGCGCGACACGCTGCGCGCCGACCCGGTCCTGCGCGACGAGTACGCCGCGGTCAAGCGCCGGGTCGGTGCGGCGGCCGCGGACATCGACGAGTACGGCCAGGGCAAGAACGAGATGATCCAGCGGATCCTGGCCGCGTCCGGGCTGACCGCCGAGGAGCGCTCGTCCATCGGTGGCAACCAGGTGCCGTCACACCGGGATGTGCCCAGGTAGTCAGGCGGGGGCCAGCTCGGGTGCGTGGTGCAGGGCGGCCTCGATGATGCCGGCCAGCTCGTCGCGGGTCGGGCCGGGCGGGACGGGCGGGCGCCAGCCGACGGCGTACCGGGCGCGGGCCCGGGGCTCGATGGCGCGCAGCGAAGCGGGCAGCGCGGTCATGCTCAGGTAGCCGAAGGTGGCCTGGGCGAGCTCAGGCTCGGCGCCCGCGGCGGCCAGGATCAGGTCGGAGGGCAGCGGCCGGCTCAGGTCGATGTCCCGCCCGGCCCACCGGCGCTGGGTGGCGTCGTCCATGAGCACGTGGTCGTCCACCCACGGCTTGATCTGCTCGGCGCACCAGGCGTCGAAGCTCTCCCCCACGGCAGCCACGTCGGTGCCGAGCTCGTCGACCAGCCGCAGCAGCTCCTGGGCCTGCAGCAGGGTGGTGGTGAGGCCCCGGCCGAAGGTCGGCGTGGTGGTGGCCACGGCGTCGCCGACGCTGACCAGCCCCGGCAGCACGAGCCGCCCGTCGGCCCCGGTCTGGGCGCGGTAGGCGTTCAGCAGCGGGCCGCCGGGCAGCACCGGTGAGACGGGCCGGGCTCGGCCCGGGTCGACCCAGTCGGCCAGGCCGGGAATGGCCCGGCTGGCGGCGGTGAAGGCGGCCTCGTGGCGGAGCTGGGCCAGCACCTGGTCGCCGGCGGGGCGGACGAGCAGGACGGAGAACCGGCCTTGTTCGTGCACGAAGATGATGACCTGGTAGCCGTCGAGGTCGGCCTGCCAGGCCAGCGGGTTGGCCATCGGGCCCGGCTCGGCGCCGGGATGCAGCTGGTACTGCCGGTCGACGTAGGCGATCCCGCAGGGCCCGCCGCTGGTCACCGCCGGGGGCAGCGAGCGGGTCACCCGCCCGGCCCGGCCGGAAGCGTCGATGACCAGGTCAGCGTCGATCTCGGCCCCGCCGACCTGGATGCCGGCGGCCCGTCCGGCCCGTTGCCGGACGGCGTCGACGTGCCCCTGGCGCACCTCGAAGCCGGGCTGCTCCAGGGCGGCCGCCCGCAACGCGCGCTCGAACGTCTCCCGGCGGGAGCGCATCCCCATGGGTACCTGGGCGCCGCCGGGCAGCGTCAGCATGATCGGCTCGGCGCCGGCGGCCAGCCACCGGTCCATGGCCTCGGGCAGTTCCTGCTCCAGTGCCCGGGCTACCTGCGTCCGGAAGCCGTGCGCGTGGTGGAACTGCATGACCCCGCGCCGCGGCCAGCGGTCGCCGTTCTCCGGGCCCGGGTCGCGCTCGACCGCGGCCACCTCGTGCCCCCGCCGGGCCAGCCCGGCGCCGATGAACAGGCCGGCTGGCCCGAGTCCGATGATGGCTACTCGCATGCTGATCACCACATTCGGTATACTAGTGATGCGTTCATTGCATTAATAGTGCAGTCAAATTGGAGGCCCCGTCAAGATGCCGGACCAGAAACCGGCCCGCCCGCCGACCAGTCCCCCGGCCCGCCATCCGGCCAGTCCCCCGGCCCGGCGCTACGTGTCGCAGGTCCGCGACGACCAGGCCCGGCGCACCCGGCGGGCGGTGGTGACCGCGGCCCGCGAGCTGTTCCTGGCCCAGGGCTACGCGCCGACCACGATCGACGCCATCGCGGCGGCGGCGCAGGTCAGCCGGCGCACCGTCTTCAACGCCGCGGGCAGCAAGGTCGCACTGCTCAAGCTGGCCCTGGACTGGGCCATCGTCGGCGACGACGAGCCGGTCGCGCTGGACCAGCGGGCGGGCGTCCAGGCGATCCAGGCCGAGCGCGACCCGCGCCGGGCGCTGCAGCGGTGGGCGGAGATGGTGGTGGAGATCGCGGGCCGGGTGGCCCCGATCGGCCAGGTGCTCTACGCCGCGGCGGACAGCGACCCGGAGGCCGCGCAGCTGCTGGCCGACGAGGCCGGGAACCGGATGTACGGGGCCGCCGCGTTCATCAGCCACCTGGCCTCACTGGACGGCCTGGCCGCCGGGGTCAGCCAGCAGCACGCCGCCGACCTGTGCTGGGCGATGATGGACGGCCACCTCTACCACCTGCTGGTGACGCAGCGAGGCTGGACGCCGGCCGCGGTCGCGCGGTGGCTGGCCGACAGCCTCAGCGCCACCCTGCTGAAGCCGGGCTGACGCCACAGGCTTTGCCAAAGTAGCAAACAGATGTGCCATTTCCGCGCGGCTGGGCGTACGGTCGACGTCATGAGCCACGTGCCCCACCACCACCACCACGCCGGCGACGACGACGAGGCGGTCCTCGCCGAGCTGCTGGACCTGGACGCCGAGGTGCTCCAGGCCTATCTGTCCGCCGCCGTCGAGCGGGTGCGCGAGCTGGCCGCGGCCGGCCCGGTCCGCCGGATCCTGGACCTCGGGTCCGGGACCGGCACCGGGGCGCTCGCCCTGGCCCGGAGGTTCCCCGGCGCCGAGGTGATCGCGGTCGACCAGTCCGCCGGGATGCTCGCCCGGCTGCGGTCCAAGGCCGTCGGCAGCGGGCTGGCCGACCGGGTCAAGACCGTGGAGGCCGACCTGGACGGGGCCTGGCCGGCCATCGAGGCGGCGTACCTGGTCTGGTCATCGATGGCGATGCATCACCTGGCCGATCCCGGCCGCGGGCTGGCGGAGATCTTCGCGGTGCTCCGGCCCGGCGGGCTGCTCGCCGCGGCCGAGCTGACCACCTCGCTCCGCTTCCTGCCCGACGACGTCGGCCTGGGCCGCCCCGGGCTCGAGGCCCGCTGCGACGCCGCGCTGGACGAGCTGCGCGGGGCCGAGCTGCCCTACCTCGGCGCGGACTGGGGGCCGCTGCTGACCGGAGCCGGATTCACCGGGGTGACCGGGCAGGTCTTCGACCTCAGCCCGGCCGCGCCGCTGCCGCCGGCCGCCGGCCGCTACGCGCTCGGATCCCTGCGCCGGGCCCGCGGCCGCCTCGACGGCACGCTGGCCGCCGACGACCTGGCCGCCCTCGACGCGCTCACCGCCGAGGACGGACCGGACAGCGTCCTGCGCCGTCAGGACCTGGCCATCAGCGGCACGCGAACCCTGTGGACCGGCACCCGGCCCTGACGGGCTAAAGTGCCAACGCAGGCGAGTTGCGCTTAGTCACCGCCCAGTCACACAGAGATCGGATACTCATATTTAGTTGCCGGAGGCAGACGTGAGCGTTCTATTCGGCTCCAACTCCAGGGTTTTCGACCCGATGAACGACGCGGGGATCACCGTCCGCACATTCCGCGCTTACCGGGACGAGTACAACTTCGTGCCCACGGTCTGGCCGTCCAAGGAGAGCGTGCCCGAGGCCAGGGTGACGCTGTCGATCCGGCCCGTCCCGGCCGACCTGCTGGCGGGCCAGCTGGACGACAAGCTGACGTCGTTCATCGCCTCGGCGCCCCCCGGCGTCAAGCTGTCGGCCTGGCACGAGGCCTCCAACCTGGCTGGATACCCCGACTACGTCAACTCGGGGAACATGGCCGCGGTCCACGATTACATGCAGAACCTGTGCCGCGGCACCAACGTCCGCTACGGCTCCATCATCTGCGCGGTGCCCAGCCAGACGAAGGCGTGGATGGGCACCAACCTCGACTGGTACGGCGTGGACATCTACGACTTTCCCGAGGGGCAGTTCCGCAAGTGGAGCGGCGGAATCAGCCGGGACAAGCTGTTCGCCCGCCTCGACGACATGCGCGATACCTGCCGCGAGCTGACCGGCCGCGACGCGCCCGAGATCGACATCTGCGAGACCAACAGCCCGCGCATCAAGCACCGGGCGGAATGGTTCGAGCTGCTCTTCGAGTGGATGGCCCAGAACGGCGGCGAGCGCATCCAGACGTTCTTCAACCCGACCGGGCCGCTCAGCGGGCCGTGGCTGCCCGACGACCAGAACACGACCGACGCGCTGCGCTCACTCACCGCCCGCTACGCCGAATAATGCGGGACTGGCCACGGCCCACCGCGATCCTTGGCGGGGTAGCGTCCGGACATGACCGACATCAGCACCGCGGACGTGACCCTGCGGACCACGAGCGACGACGCCGGGTTCCCGCACACCGCCACCATCAGCTGGATGCTCCACGACCACGACGGCACCCTGCTCGACATCGGCCGCCGCCACCGCTGTCCTCTGACATCGAACATTCCTCTTTGTCAATTAACGTTGCTCGACTGGGGTCTTCTGTCACTACAGTTTCCTCACTACGTGACCGCCGCCTGACCGGTGGATCGCCGAGCTCCCGGAGGGCAGTGCTTCGCAACCTGACTGAGACCTGGCCGGACTTCCGAAATTCACCATTTTGTGATAGACTGGTTACAGTCAGTTAGAGTTCGGCTTGTGATTAACACCAAGCCTCAGTCTTACGCGGACGGCGATGCCCAGCTCGCCGGTGAGTTCTTTGTCGACACCTCCGAGCCAGGCGGGCGCAGGCCGGGTGTCATGCTCGTGCACGGCGGCGCCGGACTCGATGATCACGCCAGGCAGCAGGCCCGCCGCTACGCGGAACTCGGCTACGTCGTGCTCGCGTGCGACATGTTCGGCCGCGGCATCACTGGCGGGCCGCGGGAGCAGATCATCGCGCTCCTGACCGAGATGCGCGATGACCCTGACCGCCTGGTCCGCCGGGCACGAGCCGGCCTGGATCTTCTTTCCCGGGTCCAGGCCATCGACGAGCGGATGGCGGTCGTCGGGTTCTGCTTCGGCGGCCTGGCCGCGCTCCAGCTCGCCCGGTCCGGTGCACCGATCGCAGCCGCGGTCAGCATCCACGGCAGCCTGGCCGCCAGCGTCCGCGCCGAGCCCGGCCAGGTGCGGGCGCGGCTGCTCGCGTGCCACGGCGCCATGGACCCGCACGTCCCGCTCGCCGACGTCACCGCGTTCGCCGAGGAGATGAACGCCGCCGGCGCGGACTGGCAGCTGAACATGTACGGCGGTGCCCAGCACGGCTTCACCCACACTGATGCCAAGCCCGGCGCGATCCCTGGCGTCGCCTACCACGAGCAGGCCGACACCCTCTCGTTCGCCGCCACCCGCGACTTCCTCGCCCGCGCGTTCGGCAAGACCCGATAAGCGCGCGCTCTCCCGGCCGGTGGGGATACCTGACTCGAAAGCGCATGGGGCCGGAAATGCGCGGGGGACGGAGCGTGATTGTGGGCCGGTGCGAGGGAGCAGGGCCAGGGGATGCCGGCCCGGAGTTCGAGCTGTGTTATCACGACGCGGACGGCAGCGAGCACCGCGAGTTGCCGTCCGCGTGGCCAGGCCTGCTGCCTGAGACGTTCATGCCGGCCAGGGAGTTTCGCTGGTCCAGGAGCCAGAGGCACCTGCCTGGCTTGTGGTGGTCTGTGACCGCGGGGACTCACGTGGGCTACGAGTCCTGGCTGGAGCGCGACCATATGATGCTGCTGGACTTCGACCCGGCGGTGACCGCGATCGCGGCGCAGCCGTTCTGGCTGCGCTGGCGCGCTGAGGACGGCCGGATGCCCTGGGCAGATGACGCCGCCGAGAGGCTCGCCGTGATCAGCGGCTCGGCCACTGCGGCCATCAGGGCTGCTCTTCCCGCCTTCGCCACCGAGAGCAGCCGACCCGTCCGGGCCGCGACCGCCTGCCGCCTCTGCACGACGGCCCGCCGCATCAGCCAGCCGGTCCCGGTCCACCTGCCCGCCCACCACCAGGTATGCCTCAAGCACGGCATCTGGCTTTCCGGCCCGGGAACCCCGCAGATCAGCGTCAGCGGCTGCCCCGACATCCTGGCCGCCGAGCGCCAGGCCCGCCGGCTACGCCGCCGGTGCACCACCGAGCACCTGATCTATGCCCGGCTCCAGGCGACTCCAGGAAACGCCGACCACGAGTGGAAGCGCCGCATGGCCGCCCTCATCGAGTCCAACCCCGGCAGGCAACCGAATCCGGGCCGCAGGCACTGTTCCAAGCCGCCGCCTACCCGGAAGCCATCGCGGCAGCCGCAGCGACCTGCACGGGCCGAACAAGACCCGCCCAGAGCAATCTTCACTGACAAGAGCTCCCCGGGGCGCTCACCAGAATCCGGCAAAGCGGACACCTCAATCGCCATCGGTTGACAACGAAGATTCCTCATCACAGGTCAAGGGCTTGGCTTGGGCAATCTTTGATGTCACAGGACAACCGCAAGCCCACCCCCGCCATCCGCCGCGCCGTCCGCGAACGCGACCACTACCGCTGCCGCTTCCCCGGCTGCCACTCCCGCCGCACCGACCTGCACCACATCCGCCACTGGGCCCGCGGCGGGACGACCAGCTACCAGAACCTCATCTCACTGTGCGAAGCACACCACGTCATCGTCCACGAGCTGGGCTATCTCATCACCCCCGATGACCGCGGCGGGTTCACCTTCACCCGGCCCGACGGCACCCCCATGCCCGCCAGCCCCGCCCAGCCCCCCGTCACCGGCGACATCACCGCCACCCACGACGCGCACATCACCCCGCAGACCATCAACACCCCCGGCGACCGCCTCGACCTCCACCTCGCCATCTGGGCCGCCTACGCCAACGCCCGCATCATCGGCGAACGCCAGCAGCACACCGCCGACCAGCAGCTGGTCCATTAGCTAGCCCGGGCACAGCCACAGCATCCGCGCCGGGCGAAACGCTAGCTTCCCTCGGCGACCCGGCTCAGCACCTGGGCCAGCAACTCCTGCTCGCCCGGGCTGAGCCGGTCCAGCAGCATGTCCCGGACCACGCTCGCGTGCACCGGGATGGCCTGCCGCAGCAGATCCCGCCCGGCCCGCGTCATGGTGATGAGCACGCCGCGCCGGTCCAGCGGCACCCCCGAGCGGGCCACCGAGCCGCGCTGC